>NZ_JBEZDM010000024.1:0-170713 GCF_040648335.1 Nonomuraea sp. NPDC049158 | reverse complement strand
ATTACGTTGATCTCCCTTGTGACGCCCGTGCGGGGGCGGCGGTAAAACGTTCAGTGCGCAGCATAGCCGTCCGTACCTACTACTCCATCGGGGCGAGAGACTCAGGGGTCACGTTGTGGGTCTGGCCGTCCAGGATTCTGTGGACCGTACGGGGCACGGTCTCGGCGACCGCTCTTCCCGCCTCGGCCATCCACCGAGGGCTGTCCCCGCCCGTCAGTACGAGCACGGGTTGCGCGATCGAGGCCAGAACCTCGGTAGGCAGGGCGTTCCCCGGCCCCAGGACGGCGGCCTCGTACGCCAAGGTGTGGGCGATCTCCTCCAGCTGCGGCCAGGAGGGCTGGACACGCATCGCGGCCACCGCCTCGACAGGGACCTCGGCGGCCACGACCATGAACAGTTCGATCGCCTCCGCGCGCCGACCCCGCTTGACCAGGTCTTCCAGCTGAGACGCGAAGTCGTACGGCAGACCGGGTGCGCTGTCGTCGACGTGGTACGGGGGCTCCCACACGGCGAGTTTCGCGATGGCCGGCTTCGGAGCGGCGGTCAGCGCCAGGGCGGCGCCCGAGGAGCCGCCGAACACCATGGCCGATCCGCCCGCCGTCTCGATGAGGGCGGCCAGGTCCTCGATCTCACGCTCGACGGCATAGGGCTGGGTGTCACCGCTTTCGCCACGTCCGCGACGGTCGTAGTTGAACACGGTGAACCACGACCCCAGCGCCTCGGCCACACCGCGCAGGGTGGGGTGAGTCCGGTCGGTGAACGCGCCGTGGACCAGGATGACGGCCGGTCCGGTCCCGGACCGGCCGAAGGCGATCGGCGTGCCGTCGGCCGAGGTGACCCTGCCGGTCACGGGATGGCTCATGGCGGGGCCCCGTCAGCCCTCAGGGGTCGCCAGGCACAGAGCCGCCCAATGGTGACCGTCGAGGTCGGCGAAACCCCGCTGGTAGCGGCCCGCGACGTTGATCGGCTCACCGACGGCGGTCGCACCCGCCGCCAGCGCCTTGTCGACGAGTTCGTCGACCTGTACGGGGTTGTCGAGGCCCAGAACCATGATCACCTGCGTGCTCTTGGTCGGGTCGGCGACCTCCGTCCTGGCGTAGGAGGCGAACGTCGGCTCCGTCAGGAGCATGACCTGGGTCTGCTCACTGATCACCACGGACGCCATGTCATCGGTCGCCCCGAAGAAGGGGAAGCCGAGCTCGCCGAAGAACGTCTTCGACCGGTCCAGGTCCTTGACCGGCAGGTTGACGAACAGCGTGGTGGACATCGCTGGGTCCTTTCCTCAGCACCGCGTCTTGCGAACAGCTTCAGTCTGCTGATCACGAGCCCGCGCCGCTTGCACCCTGGCGCCGTCCGATTGACTTTCCGTGCCAGGGCTTTGTGTGAGGCGCGTGCGGCGATACTCGGCGGGCGGCAGCCCGTACGTGTGCCGAAACAAACGGCTGAAGTGGGCCGAGTCAGGCAGCCCCGATCTGGCCGCGATCACGCTCACCGACGTGTCCCGGAGGGCGAGGTCGGCCAGGTCCTTGCGGCACCGCTCAAGCCGCCGATGTCTGATCCAGGCGGCCACTGTGGTGTCCTGCGTCTCGAACAGCCGGTGCAGGTGGCGTACGGACACATGGTGCGCGGCCGCGATGGTGGCGGGGTCGAGGTCGGGTTCGCCCAGGTGCTGTTCGACGAAGGAGTGGACGCGCAGCAGCAGCGTTCGTGATCGCGACTCCACCGGCAGCGTGGCGCTCTGGTCGGCGCGTTCGGCGATGGCGGTGGTGACCAGGTCCATCACCACGGTGGACAGCCGCGCCGCGCTGGCCGGCTGATAGGTCTCCAGATCCAGCGCCACCCTGCGCAACAGGGGCGCGGCGAGGGCACCCGTTCCGCCGTCCGCGGTGATCGGAACGGCCGTGAGCTTCGCGATGGAATCGAAGGGCAGAGCCAGCATCTCCCGGGAAAAACTGAACACCGCCAGATGCACCGCCGAGTCATAGGCCAGCTCGTATGGCCGCGCGAAGTCGTAGATCGCGAACTCGCCGCGCCGGAGCTGCGCTTCGCGGCCGTCCTGCACCAGAAGCGGTCGGCCCGACATGGCCAGCACCACCCGATGGAGCTCGGGGCTGTCGCGGCGGATCAGGCCAGGCGTCCGGTGAACGCTGTGCGGCGTCGAGGTCTGGACGATGCCGACACCCACCGAACCGAGTTGCCCCGCGTCGATGGCGCCCCGCAGCGGCACGTCCGGATCCATCCGCATGTCGAGGGGACCGAGCGTGTCACAGACGATGCTCCGCCACTCCTCGTATCTGCGCGCGGCGGGCACGTCACGGGTACGAATCAGGACAGCCATCCCACCGCCCTCTCCGTCGGCCAAACCCCGCCAATGGTAATGATGCCCTCGCTCAGATCCCAGCCCAGCGTCTTGAGGGCCGTCTTTCTCCGGAGCGGCGATGCTTGGGCGATTCGGAAAAGGAAAGCGGTTACCGCCACTTCGCTGCAGGTTTGCGAGGAAAAGAGGTGTATCAGAAGCCTCCGCGCGTGCTCTGGGAAGTCGAGGGGCAACGGAGGGAGAGGGGATGTTCGTCGGGAGAGCAACGGAGCTCGCCCTGGTGCGCGAGGAATTGCGCGCCGCGGGCAAGGGCGCCGTGCGGCGAATGGTCATAGAGGGGCCCGAGGGTATCGGGAAGACGGCGCTTGTCCGCCAGGTACTCGGCGGAGAGGTGAACGTGCGGGTGCTGGCGGCGAGCGGGGACGAGGCCGAGCGGCACCTGCGGTACGGGATCGTCCGCCAGCTCGCCGACCAGCCGTGGTCCGTCCTGGACGGCGCCGGGCCGGCGAGCACTGGAATGGGCGGGACCGGACCGAGAGGGGCCGGGCTACGGGAGATCGGGCTACGGGGGACCGGGCTGCGGAGCGCCAGGGTGCGGCGGACTGGCCTGGCGGGTGCGGCGACCGGTAGCGCGGCGGGGCGGGACCTGTGGTCCGTGGGGGAGGCGCTGTGTGAGCTGGTCGGGCCTCTGCAGGCCGAGGGGCCCGTCGTCGTGCTCGTGGACGACGCCCAGTGGGCCGACAGGGCGTCGCTGCGGGCGCTCGGCTACCTGCTGCGCCGCCTGCGTACCGGCCGCGTCCTCGTGGTCGTCAGCTGCCGCGGTACCGCCGCCGCGTGGCTGCCGGAGGGGCTGCGGCGGCTGCTGACCGGCGAGGGCGGGCTCCGTCTCGTCCTCGGCGGCCTGCCCGCCGCCGACCTGGCGGGGCTGGCGCCGGATCCGCTGGCCGAGCGCACCGCCCGGCGGCTGTGTGAGCACACCTCGGGCAATCCGCTGTACGCCCGCGAGCTGCTCGCCACCGTCGCGCCGACGACGCTGGCCGACCCGGGCGCCCGGCTGCCCGCTCCCGACTCCTACGCCCGGCCGTTCACCCGCCGCCTGCGCGCGTGCGGTGCGGAGACGCGCGCGCTCGTGGCCGCCCGCGCCGTGCTCGGCGAGCCCCATCCCCTGCATGTGGTCGCCTCCGTGGCCCGGATCGTCGGCGACCCGCTGGCCGCGCTCGAAGAGGCGGTCGACGCCGGGCTGCTCGACGAGCGTCCAGGACGCTTCGTCGCCTTCCCCGACCCGCTGGCCGGGGCCACCGTCTACGGCTCGCTCGGCGCGGGCACCCGTGCGCGGCTGCACCTGGCCGCCGCCCGGCTCGTCGAGCACACCGGTACGGCCCTGCGCCACCGCGCCGCCGCTGCTGGTGGGCCCGATGAGCAACTGGCCGAGGAGCTGGCCAGGTACGCCGCCAAGGAGGCCCAGCACGGCCTCTGGCTCGACGCCGCCACCCATCTGGAGCTGGCCGCCGGGCTCTGCGAGTCCGCGGCCCGGCGCGACGAGCTGCGCACCGCGGCGCTGAAGCACCTGCTGCTGGGCGGCGACGCCGTCCGCGCGGCCGAGCTGGCCGCCGTACCCAACGCCGATCCGCGGCCCGTGCGCCGCTACATCCTGGGACGGCTCGCGCTGGCCGCCGGCCGGCTCGACGAGGCCGCCGACCTGCTCGCCGCCGCGTGGCGGGACCGCTCACCCCGCCTCGCCGCCGACACGGCCGAGCAGTTGGCCTGGCTGCACCTGGTCAACGGGGATCGAGCCGCCGCGGCGACCTGGGCCCGCCTGGCGGCCGAACAGCCGATCCAGAGCACGACCGCCCGGCCGCACGACGTGCTGGCCCTGAGCGCGACCGCCCGGCCGCACGACGTGCTGGCCCGGAGTACGACCGGCCAGCCGCACGATGTGCCGGTGCCGAGCTCAAGCGCCCTCGGCGGTGAGCCTACGGCGGAGGGCATCCCGGCGGCCGTCGGGTTGCTGCGGGAGGGTGAGGCGGGCGCGGCGGCCGGTGCGCTGGTCAGGGCCGTCGCGGCGCTGGATGAGGCGGGGCTGCCGTACCACCGCCTGGTCGGCGGCGCGCTGCTGGCCGTGGCCGAGCACTGCGAGGGGCGCTGGGAGGACGCGCTGACCAGGGCGGAACGGGCGCTGGCCGAGGCGGAGGGGCTCGGTCAGCGCTGGCTGCTGCCCACCCTGCACGTCGTCTGCGTCGCCCCACTGGCGGCGCTCGGGGAGCACGAACGGGCCCTCGCCCACGCCACCGCCGCCAGGGCCATCGCGCGCTGCCAGCGCAACGTGATGGGCGAGACCCAGGCGGACCTGGCGCTGGGCCTGCTCGGCGCCGGTGCCGGGGCCGCGCCGGCGGGTGCCGACGACCCGTTCGTCCCCGACCACCGGCCGCAGCTCATCGAGACCCTGGTCGCGGAGGGACGCCTGGACGAGGCCGAGGCCGAGCTCGCCACCCTGCCCGGCGGCGGCGCGCGGGCGCGGGCGAGGCGGGCTCGGCTCTCCGGGTTGCTCTTGGCGGCCAGGAACGTTCCAGCGAGGGCCGAGGAGAGCTTCACCGCCGCCCTGGGCTTGCTGGAGGGCACCGGCTGCCCGCTGGAGGAGGCCCGCGTCCTGCTGGACCTGGGGCGGTTATTGCGGCGTACCGGAAGGCGCAGGGCGGCCGCCGCCCGGCTGCGGGCCGCCGAGGCCACCTTCACCCGGCTGGGGGCCCGCCCGCTCGTGGCCGGCTGCGCGCAGGAGCTGGAGGCGTGCGGCCTGGAACAGCCGGGCACCGTACGGCTGGGACTGACGCCTCAGGAGTACAGCACGGCCAGGCTCGTCTCCGACGGCCTGACCAACCGGCAGATCGCCCGGGAGCTGCTGATCAGCGTCAAGACCGTCGAGTATCACCTGGGCAAGATCTACACCAAGCTCGGCATCGGCTCCCGGGTCGCGCTCGCCGCCAAGCTGGCCACGCTGGAGGAGAGCGCCTGACGCCACCGCTCAGGAGGCCACGACGCCGCGCCGGAGGAGGGGACCGGCGCGGCGTCGTACATCCGGTTATATGTGCGTCCATGAGGTGACGATCGACGCGCCTCCGTCGGGCGTGACGCGGAGGCGGAGCGGGCCGCGGGCCAGGCCCTCGGCGGTGAAGCGGCCCAGTTCGTCGGAGCGTACGAGCAGGACCAAGTCGGGCCGCTGGACGCCGATCTCCGCGGGCCCCTCCGGTGACACCCGTCCCACCAGCCGGGCCGCGGAGACCTCCAGCTCCACCGCCACCCCGCCCGCCTCGAACGTGAGCAGCCGCGGCTGCCCCGCGCCCCTGACGACCCTGGCCGAGGGCTCCTCGTCCCAGGAGTCGAAGGTGAGCGAGGCCAGCTCGGCGTCGAGCGTCCGCAGCGTGAACGCCTGCATGGCGTCCTCGAGCAGCGCGGGAGGGACGGGGTCGAGCAGCTCGGCGATCTCCCGCAGCTCGCCTTCCAGCTCGGCTTCCAGGTCGAAGCTCTCATCGTTCATTCGGCTCACCTGCGTATTCCGGTCACTCCACGCTCCGCCACCAGCGTGCGGAGTCGCTGGAGGCAGCGGGCCCTGATCGGGCCGATGCTGCCCACCGCGATGCCCAATCCTGACGCGATCTCCTGATAGGTGGGGCGCGGAGAGGCGATCAGCAGCCGCAGGAGGCGGCGGCAGCGATCCGGCATCTCCTCGAAGGCGGCCCACACCACCAGCGCGCGCTCGGCCTCGGCG
Source organism: Nonomuraea sp. NPDC049158 (assembly GCF_040648335.1). Taxonomy (NCBI): domain Bacteria; kingdom Bacillati; phylum Actinomycetota; class Actinomycetes; order Streptosporangiales; family Streptosporangiaceae; genus Nonomuraea; species Nonomuraea sp. NPDC049158. Next base: position 164,633 of record NZ_JBEZDM010000024.1, on the reverse strand, counting down.
ACGGCCTCCTCCGCCTCCAGCATCAGGTGCTCAGGGGAGCGCTCGTCGATGTCCATCCCCAGCAGTTCCATGTCGCTGATGGGCGTGGCCCGCCCGCTCGCGCGGATCACCCGCAGCGCCTCGTGCCGGGCCGTACTGGCCAGCCAGGCGCCCACCTTGTCCGGGTCCCTGAGCCGGGTCAGGTTCTCCGCCAGCCGGAACCACGTCGTCTGGCAGACGTCCTGCGCGTCGGACGCGTTGACGAGATAGGCGCGCGCCACCGCCCACACCAGGCCGCTGTGGCGCTGGTAGAGCTCCTTCCAGGCACCGGAGTCCCCTTCCGCGGCTGCTCTGACGAGGGCTGCGGTCTCGTCCACGGCGGTCCTTCCCTGTCCTGGAACATCCTGGAGCATGATATTTCGTGAGACGCTCCAGAACAGGGAGTGGTTGAGTCATTGCAGAAAACCACTGAGATCGGGTATCGCCAGCTGTCCGGCGATGAGCTGCCCGGCCGCCTGCCGCGACGTCACCCCGGCCTCCGACATGCGCGCCGCGATGAGCCCGGCGATGAACGGCGTGGCGAACGACGTGCCGCTCCACTGCGCGATCCCGCTGAACTTGACCACATCCCCCTCCGACAGCGGCGCGACGCAGGTGCAGCCCGGATACAGCGGGACGACGGGGTGGAAGCGGCAGGTGGTGTTGTGCGGGTAGTCGTACTCGTAGTCGCCCGAGGTGTAGGCGTTGATCAGGCGCTCACCCGGCGCGTACACCGTCACCCAGTCGCCGTGATTGCTGAAGCACGCCCGGCCGAGCCCGTCCTCGCGCAGCGCGCCCACCGACAGGATCACGTCGCCGGTGGTGTTCACCGCCTCCGCGGCGAACGCGGCCGGCCAGAAGGGCACGCTCTCGCCGTCGTTGCCGGCCGCGGCCACCAGCAGCGTCTCGGGGTGTAGGGCCAGCTCGTCGATGAAGTCGGCCAGGCCGAGCAGCGCCTGGGCGTCGTTCGTCCTGGTGCCCGCCGACAGTGACAGGACGTCGGGCCAGCCGTGGGTGTCGAGCGTCTGCAGCAGGAGCAGGCCCAGCTGGTCCTCCTCGACCGCGCCGCCGTACGGGAAGCCGTTGTAGACGCGTACGTCCGTACTGGGTGCCACGCAGCGCAGCACGCCCGCGATGAACGTGCCATGGCCGACGTACGGCTTGATGAAGCCGTCGGCGTCCACCTCCTCGGCCTGGGTGGTGACGTCGCCGTCGACCATCGGGATGTTCGGCTGGCCGGAGCTCTGCGCCAGCCACTGGTGGTCGAGGTAGTCGTGCACCAACCCGGTGTCGATCACCGTGACGTGCGCGTTCTCACCCCTGTCGCGGCCCGCGATCGGCGGCTTGAGCGGCTCGCCGCTGGGCACCGGCTCGTCGCCCGGGCACAGGTTGACGCCCGAGACCGTGACGAAGTGGACCAGCGTGCCGGGGATCTTGGCCTGTCTGAGCACGGCGAGGGCGCGGAAGACGTCCCGCGATCCGATGGACAGCCGGCGTACCGTGACCCGCCGCGCGTCCTGGTCCGGCGGCCAGACCACGCGGACCGGCTCCCCCGACGGGAGACTCGCCTGAATGCCCTGGATGGCACGTTCCACGTCAGGCGCGCGTACCAGGAGATGCTCGGCGAGATAGGCGAACTCCGGCAGGACGTCGGAATCCGGGGTCGCGCCCTGCGGCCCGGCCACCGCCACCTTGCCCGCCGGCAGTGCCTCGTTGAGGATCTCGAGCTGTTCCCAGAAACGCATGTCGCGTCCGTTGCGTGGTGTGCTCATCTTTCGGGACCTCCTCGATGGGTGACTACGGGCCTGCCATGTATGAGCGGCGCACCCCCTTCCTGATACACGTGCCGCGTGGACGCCCGGATGACCCGCATCTACCATCGACTCCGTGTCTGGGGAAACGGCGAGGGATTCCCGGATTCCGGCTGATCCGCACGATGTGCTGGCCATGGTGTTCGCGCGCCCGCGACAGGCCATGACGGCCGCCACCGCCATGCTCGCCGACGGCCGCGGGCCGTACGAGAGCTCGATCGCGCGTCAGGCGATCGGCATCCTGCGCCGCGAGTTCGGCGACCTCGACGCGGCGATCCGCGAACTGCGGCAGGCGGTACGGCTGGCGCGGCGCTCCGGCTCGGCCGACCGCGAGGCCGACGTGCTGGCCACGCTCGGCATCGCGCTCCTGCAGCACGGCCGCACCAGGCCCGGCCTGTCCGCGCTCGACACGGCCGCCGCCCTCTCCCTCGGCACCACCCGGGCGCGGGTACTGTTCCGGCGGGCCGGCGCCCGCTGGATCCTCGGCCGGCACGGCGAGGCGCTCGACGACCTCGAGCTCGCCGCCCCGGCGCTGCTCGGCGCGGGCGACACCGTCTGGGCGGCCCGCGCGCTGACCCTGCGCGGGCACGTCCGGCTCGCGCGCGGCTCGGTCGCCCTGGCCGAGGAGGACTTCCGGGTCGCCCAGCGGATGTTCGCCACCACCAGCCAGGAACACGACTCGGTCGTCGCCGTCCAGAACCGCGGCGTCGTCGCCTTCCGCGCGGGTGACCTGCCACTCGCGCTGGACCTCCTGGACGAGGCCGACCGGGGCTTCCAGGCGCTCGGCACGCCCATGTTCGACCTGGCCGCCGACCGGTGCGCGGTGCTGCTGGCGGCCGGTCTGGCGCGCGACGCCCTGACGCAGGCCGACGGGGCACTGCGGCACCTGGCCCGGCTGCGCGGGCAGGCGACCATGCGGGCCGAGTTACTGCTCCTCGCCGCCAAGGCCGCGCTACTGTCCGGGGATCCGGGTACGGCCCGCGCGCGGGCGGGGGAGGCGCGGTCCCTGTTCGCCGGGCAGCGGCGCGCCTGGTGGGCAGCGCACGCCCAGCTCATCCTGGTCCAGGCGAGCCTCGCAGAGGACACAGCCTTGGCCGGGGGCGTGGTGTCTTCCGGGCCTGTGTCCGGGAGTGCGGTGTCTTCTGGTTCTGTGGTTGAGCGGGAGGCCGGGCCTGCGGTGTCATCCGGTCCGGCGGTCGGGCGGGAGGCCGGGGCTGCGGTGCCCGCCAGGCCGCTGGCGGAGGCCAGACGGGTGGCGGAGGCCAGGCGGTTTGCGGAGGCGAGGCGGTTGGCCGTCAGGCTGGCGGAGCTTGCGTCGCCTGAGGTGTGGCAGGCGCATCTGCTCGCGGGCCGTGCGGCGCTGGCGCTCGGCAGGGGGCGTGCGGCCGATCACCACCTGACGCAGGCGGCGCGGGCCCGCCACCGGGGCTCCGCGACGGCCAGGGCGGGCGGCTGGCTGGCCGAGGCGCTGCGTGCGGAGGCGGCTGACCGGCCCCGGCGGCTGCTGCACGCCTGCCGGGCCGGGCTGGCGCTGATCGAGGAACACCGCCTCGCGTTCGGTTCGCCGGAACTGCGGGCCCTGGCGACCGCCCACGGCGCCGAACTGGTCACGCTCGCCCAGCGGCACTGGCTGCGCGCGGGGCGGCCCCGGCGGTTGCTCGACTGGACCGAACGATGGCGGGCGACCTCGCTGGCCGTGCCCCCCGTACGGCCGCCCGACGACCACTGGCTGCTCGCCCAGCTCGCCGCGCTGCGGGAGACCGACCACCTGCTCGGCCGGGCGCGGTCCGAGGGCGCCTCGTCGGCGGCCACGCTGGAACGCGACCGGGACCGGCTGGAGGCGCGGGTACGTGCCGCGACCCTGCGTGTGCGCGGCGCCGAGGGCCGCGATGACGGTCGTGTCGAGGGCCGTGCTGACAGTTGTGCTGATGGCCGCGCTGACGGTCGTGTCGAGGGCCGTGCTGACAGTTGTGCTGGCGGCCACGATGACGGTCGTGCTGACGGCTGCGGTGACGGCCGCGCCGACCGTCATACCGACGGTCGCGGCGATGAGTCGGGCTCCGGCGGCGGGCGGCTTCTGACGGCGGTCGGCGGAGGAGAGCTCCTGGCGGCGGTCGGCGGCGGCCGGTTGGTTGAGCTGGTGATCGTCGACGGTGTGTTGCACGCGCTGCTGTGTGGCAACGGGCAGGTACGCCGGTTCACGGTGGGATCGGCCGCGACCGCCGTCACAGAGATCGAGTTCGCCCGCTCGAGGCTGCGACGGCTCGCCTACCAGAGCCGCGCCGACCCGGACGAACTCGCCCGCCTCGGCGCCCGGCTGGAACGCGCCCTCCTCGGCCCGGTAGCTGCCCGCCTGAGCGACGGACGCTCCGGCGGCGAACGATCAGCCCCTAGGCGGTCGGATGGCCGGTTGTCAGTCCTCGGGCGGTCGGATGGCGAACGGTCAGTCCTCGGGCCGCCGGATGGCCAGTCGTCAGGCTATGGTCGGTCGTCAGGCCCTGGGCGGTCCGGTGGTGGATCGGCCCCTGCCGGGTCGCGGGTCTGTGAGCCGCTGGTCGTGGTGCCTCCGGCGACCTTGCACGGGGCGCCATGGGGATTGCTGCCCGCGCTGCGGCGCCGGGCCTTCAGCGTGGCGCCGTCGGCGGCGGCCTGGTTGCGCGCCAGGGCAGCCGTCCCGCCCGCTGACGGGGGCGTGGTGCTCGTACGCGGCCCCGGCGTGGCGCACGCCGACGGCGAGGTGCGCTCCATCGCCGAGCTGTACGCCGAAGCCGCCAGGCCCGCCGCTGGGTCCGCTACCGCGTCGGCCACCGCGCCGACTACCGTGCCGGCCGCTGGGTCCGTCACCGCATCGACCGCTGGGTCGGCCGTTGGGTCCGCCGCTGCGCCGACCGTCAGGTCCGTCACTGTGCTGGCCGATGGGGCGGCGACGGCTCAGGGCGTGCTGAGGGCCATCGACGGGTGTCATCTCGCGCATCTGGCGGCGCATGGGACGTTTCGGGCTGACAGCCCTTCCTTCTCCTCACTGCTGCTGGACGACGGTCCCCTCACCGTGTACGACCTCGAACGGCTGCGCCGAGCCCCCTACCGGCTCGTGCTGTCGAGCTGCGACTCCGGGCAGGTGGCCGCGGTGGGGGCCGACGAGGTGCTCGGGCCGGCCACCGCGCTTCTCCACCTCGGTACGGCCGGCATCGTCGCGAGTGTCGTCCCGGTGAACGACGCGGCCGCCGTGCCCGTCATGGTGGCTCTGCACGACGGGTTGCGGCGCGGGCTCAGCCTCGCGGAGGCGCTCTGCGAGGCTCGCGGCGACGACGTCTCGTTCATCGCGATCGGGGCGGGTTGAGGGGCGGTTGTGGGGCCGGTCGAGAGGCGGACTGAGGAGCGGCTGAGGGGCGGGGGTGAGAGGCGGGGTGAGGGGCGGGCTGACAAGTGGCGGAAAGGATGGCTGACAGAGCGGCCCGGACGGTGGATGCTGAACACGGTGGATGACATGGGGGTGACAGTGCGGGGTGACTGTGGGGGGTGATGCGGCAGTGTCCTTGCCTTGATCAAATGTGGGTGATCATGTGAAAATTCGCCAGTAGCGGCAGAATGCCGGTTTGGGGGGTCGTCGCCCATGATCCGCATGCCGATCGAGCGGCTCTAGGATGCCGGACGACGAGTTGAAAGAAGCGTACGAGCTGGGCTTGGCGTGCGCGCTCGCCGCGGAGTGCGGCCGGGATCTACGTCGTTGCGCTCAGATGTACGGCGGCCTGTTCCCGCCGGCTGCCTTCGACTCCGACTTCTACACCGCGCTGGCACTGACCGGTGCCTTCAGCGCCCCCTGGGCCACGTCCGAAGCGCTCAAGATCGTCAACCGGACGTCGCTCTGGGTGTCGGCCGTCGACCGCCTGGTGGACCACACGACCACGACGCGTTCTCAGGTGGAGGCCCTGACGCGCGACTGTCTGGCCGTGGCCGACGGCGCGGCGCCGCGGGCCGCGGTCACCCGCTTCCTGGCCGACCTGCGCGATGAGCTGGCGACGGTCAAGGACTTCGAGGCTCTGCACCCGCTCTGGCGGGACCAGCTGGCCGGCATGTTCGACGCGATGGCCAGGGCGTGGGTGTGGCGCGATACGCAGGCCGTCCCCACTTTCGCCCGTTACCTGGACAACGCCGACAGCCGGGGGTCCTGCTTCGTGGACCTGTCGCACTGGATCTACGCGGGCGACGATTGGGCCAGGCGCCATCTGGAGGAGCTGCGGGCCGTCAGCGCGCACGTCCAGCGCTATCTGCACCTGCTGGGCGACCTCGCCTCCTACCGCAGGGACGTCAGCTGGGGCGACCTGAACGTCCTGATGCTCGGCGTCAGCCATGCCGAGGTCGCGGACGCGATGGAGGAGCTGGCGCGCGAGGCGCTGGAGCTGCTCAAGCCGGTACGCGAACGCAGTCCGCGCACGGCCGCCTACCTGCGGCGACAGATCGGGTTCAACGCTGGTTTGCACGGTATTTCCGGCTAGGCCCTCTGAAGCCGTTACGGTCTCGCAACCTCCCATGACAAGGGCCTTTACCCTTGGGTGAACGGGGCGCGAATAACTGGTCTAGATACGACAAACCGTGACATATTGATTCCCGAGGATGATTGTGGCTTGAGTGGAATATGTGGCGTTGCTAGGGTGTCTCGATGCCAGGCACGTGGTTCGACCTTTTCTCTGCGCCTTGACAGGTTCTACTGACCACGGCTCCTCAGGGCGGATTTGTGCATGCGCGGCACGGCCGCGGAGGGATGTACAGGCGGTGCTGGATGGACTTCGGTCGCTCTGATCGATGGCGGTTGCCGACCGCGATCAAGATTCTGATCGCGGGTGGGTTCGGCGTGGGCAAGACCACCATGGTGGGCGCGGTCTCCGAGACCCGTCCTCTGCGGACGGAAGAAGCGCTCACGCATATCGGCGTGGACATCGACGACCTGTCGGGCGTCGAGGCCAAGCCGACTACCACCGTGGCGATGGACTTCGGCCGGATCACGATCCGCGACGACTACATGCTGTACCTGTTCGGCACGCCCGGCCAGGAACGCTTCTGGTTCGTCTGGGACGAGCTGGCGATGGGCGCGCTCGGGGCGGTGGTTCTGGCCGACACGCGGCGGCTGGCCGACTCCTTCCCGGCCATCGACTACTTCGAGCGGCGCGGTCAGCCGTTCGTGGTGGCGCTCAACTGCTTCGACGGCGCGCGCCCCTTCACGGTCGGCGAGGTACGGATGGCGCTCGGCCTCGAGCCGGAGATCCCGATCGTGCGCTGCGACGCCCGCAGGAAGGACTCCGGCCGGGAAGTGCTCATCACGCTGGTCGAGCACGCCATGCGCCAGGGAGCCACCCCGGTCGGGACCATGTCGTGACCATCACCGGCTACCTTTGACCGATGGAGGAGATCGACCGCCAGATCGTCACGCTGCTCGCCAGGGACGGCCGGATGAGCTTCACCGATCTGGCCAGGGAGACCGGGCTCTCGGTCTCGGCGGTGCACCAGCGGGTGCGGCGGCTGGAGAAGCGCGGAGTCGTACGCGGTTACGCCGCGATCATCGACTATGACGCGATCGGGCTGCCGATGACCGCGTTCGTGTCCATCAAGCCGATCGACCCCGCGGCCCCCGACGACGCGCCTGAGCGGCTGGCCCACCTGGCCGAGATCGAGGCGTGCCACAGCGTGGCGGGCGACGAGAGCTACATCCTCAAGGTGCGCGTCGCCACGCCGCTGGCGCTGGAAGAACTGCTGCAGCACATCCGCGCGTCCGCGAACGTCTCCACGCGCACCACCGTCGTGCTGAGCACCCCCTACGAGCACCGGCCGCCCGACGTGGCAGGCGACGGCGCCGACGGACCGACACCCGCTCCCTCTGCCTGACGACGGGCCGGCGCCCACTCCGGCTCCCCACTGCCTGACGATGGGCCGCCAGCTCCGCCCTATTCGGCGACGGGCCCCCGCCGTAGCGTGGTGACCACTGTTCGGCATTGCCGAACTGCGCTACCGTGTGGGGCGTGGGAGAGACCATCCAGTCCGTCGAACGGGCCGCCGGCATTCTGAGGCTGCTCGCCTCCGGCCCGCGCGAGCTGGGCGTGGCCGAGCTGGCCCGCGCGATGGGCCTGCCCAAGGGCACCCTGCACGGCATCCTGCGCACACTCGTCCATGTCGGCTTCGTCGAGCAGGACGCCGCCACCGGCCGCTACCGGCTCGGCGGCACGCTGCTGCACCTGGGCAGCAGCTACCTCGACGTCAACGTGCTGCGGACCCGCTCGCTCAACTGGACCGACGCCCTGGCCGGGCGCAGCAGGGAGAGCGTGTGGATCGGCACCGCGCACGAGGGCGGCGTCCTGGTGGTCCACCATGTGTTCAGGCCCGACGACAGCATGCAGGTCCTGCAGGTCGGCACGCTGCTGCCCGCGCACGCGACCGCGCTGGGCAAGGTCCTCCTGGCGTACGACCCGTACGGCGACGCGGGCGCGGCATTCCACGCGCCGTCCGCCACGCAATCGGCGGCATCGCCCGGCACGCCGTCCGCCACAGCGCCTGGAGCAGCGCTCAGCGCGACGCCCGGTACGGCGGCGTCCGCCACAGCGCCTGAAGCAGCGCCCGGTGCGACGCCCGGCATGCCGTCCGCCACAGCGCCCGGCGCGACGGCAGGCGGTGAGCCCGCCGTCGAGGGGTTGGCCGCCTTCACCCCCAGGACCCTCACCCGCGCCGACGACCTCGCCAAGGAGCTGGAGCTGGTCCGCGGCCGTGGGTGGGCCTGCGACGTGGAGGAGCTGGTCGAGGGCGAGGTCTCCATAGCCGCTCCCATCCGGGACGCGCGCGGCGTCACCGTCGGCGCCATCGGCGTCAGAGGCGCGGTCGAGCGGCTGGCCGAGGGCGGCGAGCCGAGCATCACGATCGTCTCCTACGTCCGCGACGCCGCCCGCGCCATCACTCGCGACCTGAGCCGGTGACGTGTTGACACGCCCGGCCCGGCCGCAGCTAGGATTTGGCAACCGTTCGGCAATGCCGAACACATCGAAGTGAGGAAGCCGTGCCTGGACCGCATTACGTCGCCGCCATCGACCAGGGCACCACGTCGAGCAGGTGCATGGTGTTCGACCAGGCCGGCCGGATCGTCTCGGTGGCGCAGCGGGAGCACCGGCAGATCTTCCCCCGGCCCGGCTGGGTCGAGCACGACGCCGCCGAGATCTGGGAGGCCGTCCAGGGCGTGGTGGCCGAGGCCGTCACCGGCAGCGGCATCGACTTCGGCCAGCTCGTCGCCCTCGGCATCACCAACCAGCGCGAGACCACCGTCCTGTGGGACCGCCACACCGGGCGGCCCGTGGCCAACGCGATCGTCTGGCAGGACACCCGTACCGACGCCCTGGTCCGGACCCTGGCCGGGCACGAGCAGCTCTTCCGCGAGCGGGCCGGGCTGCCGCTGGCCACCTACTTCGCCGGGCCGAAGATCCGCTGGCTGCTCGACGAGACCCCCGGGCTGCGGGAGCGGGCCGAGCGCGGCGACGTGCTGTTCGGCACCGTCGACAGCTGGCTGATCTGGCGGCTCACCGGTCGCCACGTCACCGACGTCACCAACGCCAGCCGGACGATGCTGATGAACCTGCGCACCCTGAGCTGGGACGACGAGCTGCTCGCCGCGCTCGGCGTGCCGCGCGCGATGCTGCCGGAGATCCGCCCCTCGGCCGAGGTCTACGGCACCACCGGCGACGGCGTGCCGGTGGCGGCGGCGCTGGGGGACCAGCAGGCGGCCCTGTTCGGCCAGACGTGCTTCGGCCCGGGCGAGACCAAGAGCACCTACGGCTCCGGAAGCTTCCTGCTGATGAACACCGGCACCGAGCCCGTCGCCTCCAAGCACGGGCTGCTCACCACCGTCGGCTACCAGATCGGCGACGCCCCCGCCACGTACGCGCTGGAGGGCTCGATCGCCGTCACCGGCTCGCTCGTGCAGTGGCTGCGCGACAACCTCGGCCTGATCTCCAGCGCCGCCGAGATCGAGACCCTCGCGGGCACGGTCGAGGACAACGGCGGCTGCTACTTCGTCCCGGCGTTCTCCGGCCTGTTCGCCCCGCACTGGCGCTCCGACGCGCGCGGGGTCATCGCCGGGCTGACCGGGTTCGTCACCAAGGGGCACATCGCGCGCGCCGTGCTGGAGGCGACTGCCTGGCAGACGCGCGAAGTGGTCGACGCGATGAACGCCGACGCCGGCCTGGCGCTCACCTCCCTGCGCGCCGACGGCGGCATGACCGCCAACAACCTGCTCATGCAGATCCTGGCCGACGTGCTCGCGGTGCCGGTGGTACGCCCGATGGTGTCGGAGACCACCTGCCTGGGCGCCGCCTACGCGGCCGGGCTGGCCACCGGCTACTGGCCCGATACCGACAGCCTGCGGGCCAACTGGCACAAGGCGGCCGAGTGGCGGCCGAAGATCGGCCAGGACGTCCGCGACCGCGAATACCGCAACTGGCGCAAGGCCATCGACCGAAGCCTCGACTGGAGCACGCCATGACCACGACCGCCTCCCGCGCCGAGACCCGCGAGGAGCTGTCCAGGGGCACCTACGACCTGCTGGTCATCGGCGGCGGCATCCTCGGGACCTCCGTCACCTGGATGGCCGCCCAGGCGGGCCTGCGGGTCGCCATGGTCGACGGCGGCGACTTCGCCGGGGCCACCTCCAGCGCCTCCTCCAAGCTCGTCCACGGCGGCCTGCGTTACCTGCAGACGGGCAACGTCAAACTGGTCGCCGAGAACCACCGCGAACGCCGGGCGCTGGCCGGCGACATCGCCCCCCACCTGGTCAAGCCGCTCTCCTTCGTGGTGCCGGTCTATCGCGGCGGCCCGCACGGCGCCGCCAAGCTGGGCGCGGGGGTGTTCCTCTACTCGGCGCTGTCGGTGTTCGGCGACGGACTCGGCCGGGTCATCACCCCGCACCAGGCGCTGGCCAGGGTGCCCGCGCTCCGCTCCGAGGGGCTGCGCGCCGCCGCCGTCTACGGCGACCACCAGATGAACGACAGCCGGGTCGCGGTGATGACCGTGCGCGCCGCCGTCGACGCGGGCGCGGTCGTGCTCAACCACGCCGAGGTCGTCGGCCTGCGCGAGAGCGGCGGCACGGTCTCGGGAGCGGAGTTGCGCGACCGGCTCGACGGTACGGAGTTCGGCGTCGAGGCCGGCCTCGTGCTGAACGCCACCGGCCCGTGGGTGGACCACCTGCGGCGCATGGAGGACCCCGGGGCCGCGCCGAGCATCCGCCTGTCGAAGGGCGCCCACCTGGTCATGCGCCGCCACGAGCCGTGGAAGGCGGCCCTGACCACCCCGATCGACAAATACCGCGTGTCCTTCGCCATCCCGTGGGAGGACCACCTGCTGCTCGGCACCACCGACGAGGCCTACGAGGGCGACCCGGCCGACGTACGCGCCACCGACGCCGACGTGGCCCAGATCCTCGACGAGGCCGGGCACGCCGTACGCGAGTCGCAACTGCGGCGCGAGGACATCACCTACGCCTTCGCCGGGCTGCGCGTGCTACCGGGTGGCCCCGGCGGCGTGTCGTCGGCCAAGCGGGAGACGGTGCTCAGCCGGGGCAAGGGCGGCATGCTGTCGGTGGCGGGCGGCAAGTGGACCACCTACCGGCACATCGGCAAGCTCGTCCTGGACATGCTCGCCCACCTGCCGGGTCACCCGCTCGGCGACGACCTCGCGGCCATCCTGCCCGCCATGCCGCTGCCCGGCCTGGCCAGCCCGGATGCCGTCGCGATGCGCCTGTGGACCGACCGCGAGCCAGGCACCCGGATGGACCCGCTGGTGGCCCGCCATCTCGCCTCCCACTACGGCTCGATCGCGTTCGACCTGGCCCGGCTCATCCGCGACACGCCCGCGCTGGGCGAGCGGATCCATCCGGACGGGCCGGACATCTGGGCGCAGGCGGTCTACGCGCGCGACCACGAGTGGGCGGCGACGGTCGACGACGTCGTACGGCGCCGCACCACCCTCACGGTCCGCGGCCTCGACACCCCGGAGGTCCGCACCCGCGTCGAGACGCTCCTCACGGGCGGCCCGGTTCCCGCGTCCTGACCACCACGAGGGCCCTCACCGCGAGGGCCCGTGACCGCGAGGGCCCTCACCACGAGGGCCCGTCACCGCCGGGGCCGGTCGCTGTCCAGGCCCGCTCCGAAAGGGCCCGCTCCCAAAGCGCCCGCTGCCAAGGCGCGGCGGGTTCGCGGGCCCGTCAGGTCTGTTCGTAGCGGGCGCGCAGGCGGGTCTTGGCCAGGTCTGTCGCGCCCAGGTGCTCCAGGCCGTTGAGAGCGGCGCCGACGATCGGCGGGACGTCGGCGACCACGAGCTTGGCCCGCGGCGCCCTGGCGGCGAAGGAGGCGTCCAGGAGGGCCGTGAGGAGCGGGTCGCGGGCCCGCAGGATGCCGCCGCCCAGCACCACCTCCGTGGGCGTCTCCAGCAGGTCCAGGCGGCGCAGGCAGACCTCCGCCAGCACGGTGATCTCCTCCGCCTGGCGTTCCACCAGCGATCTGGCGATCGGGTCGCCCGCCGCGGCCGTGGCGAAGACGCCCGGCGTGAGCTCGTGCAGGCGGTCTTCGTCCAGGCGGCCGAAGTGGAACTCCAGGATCAGCTCCTCGACCGTGCGCACGCCGAAGTGCCGTGTGCACAGCTCCGCCAGCGCGGTCGCCGGTCCGCGGCCGTCCTCGGCGCGGGCGGCGTGCCACAGCGCCTCCTCCGCGACGCCCTGGCCGCCGCCCCAGTCGCCGCTGAGGCGCCCGAGCGCGGGGAAGCGGGCCACCTGGCCGCTGGGGGAGACGCCGACCGCGTTGATGCCCGCGCCGCACACCACGGCCACGCCCCAGGAGTTCGAGGCGCCGGCCCGGAGCAGGGCGAAGGTGTCGTTGCGGACGGAGATGTCTGGGCCGAAGCCCCGGCGGGCGAACTCGCGGGCCAAGGCCTCCTCCTCGACCGGCAGATCGGCCCCCGCCAGGTAGGCCGCCACATGATCGAACCGGCCCGCGACAACGGGCCGGTCGGCGGAGCGGTCCGAGGAACGGTCGGGGGAGCGGTCCGAGGAACGGTCGGGGGAGTGGTCCGAGGAACGGTCGGGGGAGTGGTCCGGCGAGCGATCAGCGGAACGGTCCGGGGAGGGCCCAGAGGAGGTGGCCGGCGAGTGGACCGGGCCGGAGGCGCTGCCCGGCGGCAGTTGCGTGAGCGCCTGCCGTACCGCCTCCTCCACCGCGTCCAGCGCCGCCGGGACGCCGTCGCTCTGCGGCGCGAACGGGCCCGCGCGGCCGGTGGCCAGCACATCGCCGTCCTCCGTGACCAGCGCCACGTCGGTCTTGCTGTTGCCGCCGTCGACCGCGAGGACGAGCCTGCGGTGCTCCACTATCTCACCGTCCACGGAAGGTAGGCGTGGTTGGCGTCCAGCAGCAGGCCGGTCAGCTCCTCAGTGGTCGCGTCCTGCCCGATCAGGGGATGGGCCAGCAGGGCGTTACGTACGCGGTCCGCGCCGCCGTGCCGGGCCGCCTCGAGGGCGAGCGTCTCATAGGCGGACACGTGCGCGATCAGCCCCGCGAACAGCGGCTCGACCGGCGGCACCGGCAGCGGCTCGGCCCCGGCGGCGGTGACGTGCGCGGGCACCTCGATCACCGTCTCGTCCCCCAGGAAGGGGAGTGTGCCGTGGTTGCGGACGTTCACCACGTGGGTGCCGGGGCGGTCGCCGAGCAGCGAGGCGATCAGCGCGACCGCCGCCTCGGAGTAGTAGGCGCCGCCGCGCTCGCCCAGCAGCGCCGGCTTCTCGACGACCGACGGGTCGGCGTACATCTCCAGCAGCTTCGTCTCCATCGCCGCCACCTCGGCCGCGCGCGACGGCTTGGCCCGCTGTTCCTCCACCACCGCGTCATGATCGTAGAAATAGCGTAGATAGTACGACGGCACCACACCGAGCCGGCGGAGCAGCTCGGGGCGGCCCAGGCCTTCGGCCAGCGACTCCGCGTGCTCGGCGAGCAGCGACGGCAGCACGTCCTCGCCGTCCAGGTACACGGCCCGTTCCCAGGTCAGGTGGTTGAGCCCGACGTGGCCGAGCGAGATCCGCGCCGGCGGCACGCCCAGCAGGTCGGCGACGTGGCGCTGGAAGCCGATCGCCACGTTGCACAGCCCGATCGCCCGGTGCCCGGCGTCCAGCAGCGCGCGGGTGACGATGCCGACCGGGTTGGTGAAGTCGACGATCCACGCCTGCGGCGCGTGCGTACGCACCTTCTCGGCGATCTCCAGCACGACCGGCACCGTGCGCAGCGCCTTGGCCAGCCCGCCCGCGCCGGTCGTCTCCTGCCCCACGCAGCCGCATCGCAGCGGCAGCGTCTCGTCCACGTCACGCGCCGCCTGCCCGCCCACGCGCAACTGGAACAGCACGACCTGCGCCCCCGAGACCCCCTCCTCGACGGACGAGGTGGCCAGCACCCGGGCCGGATGCCCGGCATGTGCCAGCATGCGGCGCGCCATCCCAGAAACCACCTCAAGTCGCGATAAATCGGGATCTATGAGTGCGATTTCTGAGACCGGCAGCTCATCACGGAGCCGCGCGAACCCGTCGATCAGCTCGGGCGTGTACGTCGAGCCGCCCCCCACCACGGCCAGTTTCAACCCTTCACTCCTGTCAATGTCACGCCCTCGATGAAGACCTTCTGGGCGAAGAAGAACACGATGATCACCGGAGCCATGACGAGCAGCGTCGCCGCCATGGTCAGATTCCACTGCACGCTGTGCAGCGCCTTGAACGAGGCCAGCCCCACCGACAGGGTCCAGCTGTCGACGTTGGTGGCGGCGTACAGCAGCGGCCCGTAGTAATCGTTCCAGCAATAGAAGAACTGGAACAGCGCCACCGCCGCGATGCCCGGCCTGGCCATCGGCAGGATCACCCGGATGAGCGTCCTGAAGTCGGTGCAGCCGTCCACCCGCGCCGCGTCGGTGTACTCGCGCGGGATCGAGAGCAGGAACTGCCGCAGCAGGAAGATCGAGAACGCGTCGCCGAGCAGCATCGGCAGGATCAGCGGCAGCAGCGTCCCGGTCAGGTCCAGCCGTGCCCAGATCAGGTAGATCGGCACCGCGACCACCTGGGGCGGCAGCATCATCATGGTGATGACCAGCAGGAACGCCAGCCTGCGCCCCGGAAAGCGGAACCGGGCCAGCGCGTAGGCCACCGGGATCGACGACACCAGCGTGAACAGCGTGCCGGCCACCGCGTAGATCATCGTGTTGCGCAGCCACAGCAGGATCGGCGACTTGGCGAACACCTCGCCGAAGTTGCCCCAGTTCCAGCTGTGCGGCCACAGCTCGTCGGTCAGCGTCTGGTTGTCGCTCATCACCGCCGTCAGCAGGACGAAGACCAGCGGCCCGATGAACGCGATCCCCAGCGCGACAGCCGTTGCGTGCGTGGCGATCCAGTACAGCATTCTCCTGGTACGGCCACGCCGCTCCCGGGCGCGCCGCCCGGCGGCCCGCGTGGGGGGCGCCACCAGCGTGGCGGTCATTCGGCCACCTCCTCGAACCCGCGGAACTGGCGCAGCAGGATCAGTGTGAACGCCATCGACGCCGCGAACAGCACCAGCGCCAGCACACAGGCGTAGCCCATCGCGTAGTCGCGGAAGCCTGTCTGGAACAGCCACTGCGGCAGCGTCAGGGTCGACATCTCCGGATAGCCGGGCACGAACGAGGTGCCCGGCGCGTCGGTGACACCCGCCGCGACCCGGGAGGCGATCATCGCCTGGGTGAAGTACTGCAGCGTGTAGATGACCCCGGTCACCGCCGAGAACATCAGCACGGGACGGATCGTCGGCAGCGTGATGCTGCGGAACTGCCGCCACGCCCCGGCCCCGTCGATGGCCGCCGCCTCGTACAGGTGCCGGGGCACGTCCAGCAGCGCCGCCAGGAAGATCACCATGATGTTGCCGACGCTCCACATGGCCAGCAACGTCAGCCCCGGCTTGGACCAGTCCTTGTCGCCGAACCAGTCGGGCCCCGAAATGCCCACCAGGGAGAGGATCCGGTTGACCGGCCCGGTGGCCGGGTTCAGCAGGAAGACGAACGCCACCGTCCCCGCCGTCACCGGCACCAGCGACGGCAGATAGAACAGCGTGCGGAAGAACCCCACGCCGGACTTCAGCTTGGTGACCAGCTGCGCCACGCCCAGGGCGAACAGCACCTGGGCGGGCACCATGACGACCACCAGCCAGGCCGTGTTCCGGATTGAGAGCCAGGCCCGCTCGTCCTGCATGAAGTAACGGTAGTTGGCCAGGCCGTTGAACTTCAGCGAGAACAGGTCGTAGTTGAAGAAGGAGAAGTACACGGTCGCCAGCAGCGGATAGGCGAAGAACACCCCGAACCCCACCAGCCACGGCGACAGCCACAGCAGGGCCCGGAACCCCTCCCGGCGCCTGAGCGGTACGCCCGCCACCTCAGCCGCCCGACAGCTTGAACTTGGCGTCGATGGTCTTGTCCACGCCCTTCAGCCCCGCGTCCAGGTCCTTGACCGAGCCCTTCTCCCACGAGGTGATGAACCCCTGCAGCGCCTCCTGGTTGAACACGCTGTTGACGTGCGCCGGGATCGTGCTCGTCTTCGGGTTGGCGAAGATGTCGAGGAAGGTCTGGAAGTGCTCGTCCTTCTTCAGCGCGGGCGACTCCAGCGCGGCCTTGGTGGTCGGCACGTTGCGGATGGCGTTGGCCAGCGTGACCAGCGCGTCGGTGTCGGTGGTCAGATACTTCACCAGCGCCCAGGCGGCCTCGGGGTTCTTGGCGCCCTTCGGCACGCCGATCACGGTGCCCGCGGTGAAGCCGCTGCCGTACAGGTCGGGCTTGGCGTCGTCGACCGGCATGGGGGCGGTGCCGTAGTCGAGCTTGGGCGCCTCGTTGGCGATCATGGCCACCCGCCACTCGCCGTCGATGCCCATGGCGACCTTGCCCTGGTAGAAGGGGTGCTTGCCGGAGAACTCGTCACCCAGGCTCTTGCGGAACTTGTCCAGGTTGGCGTAGCCGTACCAGTCGACGAGCTCCTTCTGCCAGTTCAGCAGCGTCTTCCAAGCGGGGTCGGAGCCGATCGCCGAGGTGCCGTCGGGGTTGGTCCACTTGGCGCCGACCATGGCGCCCCAGTGACCCGCGGTGTTCTCGTAGTACTGGCCGCTCGGGATGAACCCGGCGACCTTGATGGTGCCGTCGGGGTTGCGGACCGTGAGCTCCTTGGCCAGCTTGGTCAGCTCCGACAGGGTCTTGGGCGGCTGCTTGCCCTTCATCAGGGCCTTGTTGTAGTAGAGGCCGTACGCGTCGGTCAGCAGCGGCATCACGCACCGCTTGCCCTCGTACTGGGTGTAGTCGTTCACGACCGGCGGCAGGCCCGACAGGTCGACGCCGTCCTGCTTGATCACCGGGTTGAGGTCCTGGAACACGCCGCTCTTGCACCAGGTCGCCACCGAGTCGGTGGTGAAGGACGAGGCCACGTCCGGCGGGCGGCCACCGCGTACGGCC
Source organism: Nonomuraea sp. NPDC049158 (assembly GCF_040648335.1). NCBI lineage: Bacteria > Bacillati > Actinomycetota > Actinomycetes > Streptosporangiales > Streptosporangiaceae > Nonomuraea > Nonomuraea sp. NPDC049158. The sequence continues at coordinate 147,288 of NZ_JBEZDM010000024.1, read as the reverse complement.
TGGGTGATCTGCTCGTCCTGTACGCCCTTGACCAGCTTGACCTTGATCTGCGGATACTTCTGGTTGAACCCGGCGATGGCGTCGGTGAACGCCTTCACCTCCGAGTCCGCCGAGAACCCGTGCCACAGCTCGATGGAGGCGGCCGGCAGCGCGGTCGGCGCGGTGCCGCTGGGCTTGGACTGGGAGCCGAGAGCGGGACCGCCCTCTTTGCCCGCGGTACACGCGGCCAGAGTCAGGACGGCGAGCCCTGCGGCCGCCAAGGGGACGAAGCGCACGGGGGGTGCCTCCTCATGGCGTTACTCATGTCGTTGAACACTCATGTCGTTGAACACTCATGTTGGTGTAGCTCAGGGAGTAGGGACCGTAGAGCCGAAGACCTCGTCGCGGACGAGATCGAGGGCGAGGTCGAGCGCGCCGGCGAGGACGGGGTTGCCCTCGACGGACGACAGGCGCAGCCGGGGCCGCGGGATGGTCAGCGCGTGCAGTTCGTGCTCGACCAGCTCGCGCAGGGGTTCGCCGCCCGACAGCACCACGCCGCCGGTCAGCACGATGAGCCCGGGATCGATGACGGAGGTGATGGCGGCCAGGCCCACCGCCAGCCGCGCGGCGATGTCGCGCAGCCCCGCCCTCGCGTCGTCGGCCTTCTGGCCCGTCTGGTGGTCGTCCGCCGCGCGCACCGCGTTCGTGATGGCCTGGCGGAAGTCCGTGCCGCGCACGCCGTACGAGCGCAGCAGCTTCAGCACGGCGGGGCCGCCGGTGAGCGCCTGGTAGCCGTGGTTGGCGTAGCGGCCCGCCTCGCGGGCCGTCGGCGCGCCCGGGGTCGGCATGTAGCCGACCTCGCCCGCGCCGCCGGTGGCGCCCCGGTGCATCCGCCCGCCCAGCACGATGGCCGAGCCGATGCCCTCATCGGCCCACAGCAGCACGAAGTCGGAGTCGCCGCGGGCGGCCCCGTGCGCCATCTCGGCCAGCGCGACCAGGTTGACGTTGTTCTCCACCGACACCGGCACGCCGAGCCCCTCGGCGAGGGTCGGCACCAGGTCGCCGATCTGCCAGCCCGGCATGTCCTTGGCGGTGGCGTAGCCGAGCCGGCCGGTGGACGGGTCGATCGCCGCCTGCACGCCGATCACCACCCGGCGCAGCGGGCCGGGGGAGCCCGCGCCGTCGAGCGCCGCGCGCAGCCTGGCGACCAGCTCGCCCCCCGGCCGGCGCGGGGTGGGCAGCGTGTACGAGCCCACGGTCGTGCCGGTGATGTCGGCGACCCTGGCCTCGATCCGGGCGGGGGTGACGTCCAGCGCGCCCACGTAGGCCGCCGCCGGGTTGATCCGGTAGACCTCCGCGGTACGGCCCGGCAGCCCCTCCCTGATGCCGTCGAGCACCACCAGCCCCGCCTCCTGCAGACGGGACAGCAGTTGCGAGGCCGTCGGCTTCGACAGCCCGGTCAGGGTGCCGATCTCAGGGCGGGTCAGCGGGCCGCGCTCCAGGAGGGCCTGCAACGCCGCGCGATCATTGATCGCACGGAGCAGACTGGGAGTACCTGGTACCGGACCGCTCAACTTCCACCCCTTGACCCGAAGTTAGGAAACTTTCCTAACTTGATGCGAACCTAAGAGGCCCGGAGGGTTTCGGTCAAGGGGTGAAACCAAGCCGTGACCGGATGCGGGCCGGGATGTGGCGCGGGAAGATGGGAGTGCCTCAACAGGCATGCTAATGTCGTCGTTTGTTGTAACAACAAGCAGAATGGCCCGGAGTGTCCCATTAACAACAATAATGGTCAGGCGGCAACTCGTCAAACAGAGCTCGCAAGGGAGCAGGAGTACGTCGCCCGCCTCTATGCCCGCCTCGACGCGTTGCGTGAACGCACCCAGAGCCAGCTGAAGGAGGTGCTCGGCACCGGCGCCGTCGGCACGCTGCAGAACAGGTCGGAGCGCGACACGTTCGCCGGCATGTACGCCTCCAGGCTGGCGCGGCTCTGGGCGGTGGAGCGCGGGCTGGTGTTCGGCCGGCTCGATCACGTAGACGAGGGCAGGCTCTACATCGGCAAGCTCGGCATCACCGACGACGAGCAGGAGCGGCTGCTCATCGACTGGCGCGCGCCCGTGGCCCAGCCGTTCTACCGCGCCACCCCGGCCGCGCCCATGGGCCTCACCAGGAGGCGGCACCTGCAGACCAAGGGCCGCGTGGTCATCGGCGTCGACGACGACCTGCTCGACTTCGACACGCTGACCGACGAGGACCGCGCCACGCTCAACGGCGAGGCCGCGCTGCTGGCCGCCCTCGACGAGCGGCGCACCGGCCGGATGCGCGACATCGTCGCCACCATCCAGGCCGAGCAGGACCGCGTCATCCGCGCCGACCTCAACGGCGTGCTGGTCGTCCAGGGCGGCCCGGGCACCGGCAAGACCGTCGTGGCCCTGCACCGCGCCGCGTACCTCCTCTACACCCACAGGGAGCGCCTCGAACGCCGCGGTGTGCTGATCCTCGGCCCCAACCTCACCTTCCTGCGCTACATCGAGCAGGTATTGCCCTCGCTGGGCGAGACCGACGTGCTGCTGTCGACGGTCGGCGAGCTCTATCCCGGCCTGACGGCCACCGCCAGGGACCGGCCGGAGGTGGCCGCGATCAAGGGCGACCTCCGTATGGCCGAGGTGATCGAGCGGGCCGTACGCGACCGGCAGCGGGTGCCCCGCAAGCCCATCGAGCTGAACCTGGGCCGCTACACCCTCACCATCGACCGCAACATGCTCGAATCGGCCAAGAACAAGGCCATCCGCTCGCGCCGGGCGCACAACCAGGCGCGCGCGGTGTTCGTCAGGTCGCTGCTCAACGCCCTGGCCAGGCAGGCGGCCAAGAAGCTCGGCAAGGGCCTCATCGACGACGACGAGCTGGCCGACCTGCGGGAGGAGCTGCGTACCGAGCAGCCGGTCAAGGCCGCGCTGAACAGGATGTGGCCGTACTTGACCCCGCAGCGGCTGCTCATCGGCCTGTACGGCTCGCCGGAGCGGCTCGACCACGCCGCCGCGGCCCTGACCCCGCAGGAGCGCGCGCTGCTGCGGCGTGAGGGAGGGGAGTGGACCGAGTCCGACGTGCCGCTGCTCGACGAGGCGGCCGAACTGCTCGGCGAGATCGACGAGCAGGTGCTGCGCGCCAGCGCCCTGCAGGCCGAGGAGGAGCTCGCCGCGGCGCGGCAGGCGGCGGAGCACGAGCGTGAGGCCGAGCTCGCCTACGCCCGTGAGGTGCTCGAACTGACGGGCCTGTCCGACGTCATGGAGGCCGAGCGCCTGGCCGAACGCCAGCGCGGCGAGGGACCCTACCTCACCACCGCCGAGCGGGCCGCCGCCGACCGCGCCTGGGCCTACGGTCACGTGATCGTGGACGAGGCGCAGGAGCTGTCGGCCATGGCCTGGCGGGTGATCATGCGGCGGGTGCCCACCCGGTCGATGACGATCGTCGGCGACATCGCGCAGACCGGCTCGATGGCCGGGGCCCGCTCGTGGAAGCAGGTGCTCGACCCGTATGTGGCGGGGCGCTGGCGCCAGGAGCGGCTCACCGTCAACTACCGCACGCCGGTGGAGCTCATGGAGGTCGCCGCCCGCGTGCTGGCCACCATCGACCCGGCGCTCGAGGCGCCCGCGTCGGTTCGCGAGATCGGCGCCGAGCCCTGGTCGGCGCCGCTGTCCGCGCTGCCCGAGCTGGTCAAGGCCGAGGTCGGGGAGGGCGGCAAGGTCGCCGTGGTGGTCCCCGACGCGCTGCTCGGCGAGCTCGGCAAGGTGATCTCCGACACGGTGGAGGGGGCCGCCGTGGTCTCCTCCCGCGCCACTCGGAGCACCGCGGCGCTCGACGCCCCCGTGGCCGTGCTCGGGGTGACCGATGCGAAGGGGCTGGAGTTCGATTCGGTCATCGTGGCCGAGCCGGACCTGATAGCCTCGCAGTCGCCGCGCGGCCTGAGTGACCTATATGTCGCTCTCACCCGGGCCACCCAGCGGCTCGGCGTCGTCCACGAGCGGCCGCTGTCAGCCCTCCTGTCGGGGGCGCTGGGCGGCTTGCCAAGCCGCGCGTCCGGGCCGACAAATGGGCATTAGATCGCTTTAATGCGACAACGCAAGCATGTCCTACCTGCGGAAACTTGATGTTTCTGCTGATCGGGACACGGTTGACATCTGAGGTGGAGTCGGTAGTTTGCTGCGCAGTCCAGCACGGGACTTGGCCGGTTGGCCGTCTCTGACATCGTCGGATCCTGCGTCCGTGACGGAGCGTGACTCCGTCCACACAGCCAGGTGCAGGGCCGTCGGTCCGTCGAGTCGGGGCACCCCAACCGGGCGGGGGGTTGGACCCGGGACGGGCCCGGGAGCCCAGTAGACAACGGAATTCCGCGCTCGCCGCCGACGAGACGGGTCCGGTCCGAAGGGTTTCCGGGCCCTCTTCCCTCTCGTGCGCAGGATCGCCATCAGCGCCGGGTGGTCCCGTCAGGTCACGGGATCACCCTGCCGCTCCTTTCGCCGCCGCTCCTTTCGCCGCCGCTCCTCGCCCGATCGCGCCCACCCCTATCCTGGGACGTCCAGCGCCTGGGACCCCTATTTGCGGATCACCGGGTGCCGCGAGGGCCGAATCGCCGTCCGGGGGCGGTAGCGTTTTCGCAAGCAGGCGTGCGAACGGCGAGGAGAATCCCGCGTGGTGCAGGACAAGACGGGCCCACCGCCCACGGGCGGCGGAACCCCGCACACCCCTGACTCGCCCACGCCCGAATCCAGTCCGCCCGTGCCGCCCGCGCCTCCGTCGGGCGCGCCTGTTCCGTCCGGCACGCCCGTTCCGGCCCCGGACGCGTCCGCATCTCCATCCGATACGTCCGCTTCCGTCTCCGACGGGTCCGCTCCCGTGGGCCGGGGCGTGCGGGAGTCCGGACGCGTGCTGATGGCTCGGGTGGCCGCCGCCGTGGCCGGTGGGGGACTGCTGTTCCTCGCCTTTCCGCCCATCGACTGGTGGCCGGCCGCGCCGCTCGGCGTCACGCTGATCGTCGCCGCCCTCTACGGCACGCGCCCCCGGCGCGCCGCCTGGCTCGGCTACCTGGCCGCCGCCGTGTTCCTGTTCCCCGCCCTGGCCTGGGTACGCACGATCGGCGACGACGTCTGGGTGATGCTGGTCGGCGTCGAGAGCCTGTTCTACGCCGTGATGGCCGCCCTGGCCGCGCTGGTGTTCCGCCTGCGGCTGTGGCCGCTGTGGTTCGGCGGGCTCTGGGTGGCCATGGAGATGGCGCGCGGGCTGTTCCCCATCGGGGGCTTCCCCTGGGCGCGGCTGGCGTTCAGCCAGGGCGAGTCGCTGTTCACCGAGTACGCCGCGCTGGGCGGGGCGCCGCTGGTGTCGTTCGCCGTCGCGCTGTGCGGGGCCCTGCTCGCGTACGCGCTGCTGCGGCGGCCTCCGGACGCCCGGCGCGTCATCGGGCGGCTCGTGCCGGTGGCGCTCGCTCTGGCCGTGCCCCTGCTGACTCTGGCCGTGCCGAGGCCGGGCGACGAGGGGCGCACGGTCAACATCGGCATCGTGCAGGGCAACGTGCCGGGCCGCGGCATGTACGTCATGGGCGACGAACCCGCCGTTGTCCTGAAAAATCATGCCAACGAGACCAAAAAGCTGGCGCAGGCCGTACGAGACGGGAAACTCGCCAAGCCCGACATCGTCGTCCTCCCCGAGAACTCCACCGACATCGACCCCTACCGGGACGAGACCGCCCGCCAGATCATCGACGACTCCGTGAAGGACGTCGGGGTGCCCACGCTGGTCGGCGCTGTCGTGGCCATCGGCGAGGAGAACCGCGCGACCCGCAGCCTGGTCTGGGACCCGGTGACCGGGCCCGGCGCCTACTATGACAAGCAGCAGCTGGTGCCGTTCGGCGAGTACACACCCTTCAAGGAGATCGTGCTGGCGCTGTGGGAGCGGGCCGGTCTGGTGGGCCGGCAGTCGGTCCCGGGCACCAAGCCGGGCGACCTGAAGATGGGCCCGGTGACGATCGGCGCGGTCAACTGCTACGAGGTGGCCTATGACGGCACCGTGCGCGGGACCGTCAAGACCGGGGCCACGCCGCTGGTGGTGCAGACCAACAACGCCACCTACGCCGAGTCCAACCTGCCGCCGCAGCAGCTCGCGATGTCGAAGCTGCGGGCCGTCGAGCACAACAGGGCGGTCGTGACGGCGGCCACCACCGGCATCTCGGCCTACGTCACACCTGACGGTAAGGTCTCCTGGCAGACCCGCGAGCTCGTCGCGGACATGAACGTGGTGAAGGTGCCCGTGCGCACCCAGGCGACGGTCGCGACCCAGATCGGCGCGTTGCCAGAGTGGGCGCTGGCGTTGATGGGAGTGGCGGCCGCCGGGGTCGCCGCGTGGCGTGTCAGGCGCAAGGCGACCGGTGAGGAATGACTGATCATGGAGACTCTTGGCCGGATACTCATCGTCATACCGACCTACAACGAGCGCGACAACCTGCCGCTGATCACCGAGCGGGTGCGGACCGCCCTGCCGGACGTCCACGTGCTGGTGGTCGACGACAACAGCCCCGACGGCACCGGTGAGATCGCCGACGAGCTGGCCGGCAAGGACGACCATGTCCACGTCCTGCACCGGGCGGGCAAGGAAGGGCTGGGCGCCGCCTACATCGCCGCGTTCCGCTGGGGCCTCGACGAGGGCTACAACGTGCTGGTGGAGATGGACGCCGACGGCTCCCACCAGCCCGAGGAGCTGCACAAGCTGCTGGAGGCGGTCTCCGACGGCGCCGACCTGTCGATCGGGTCGCGCTGGGTGCCCGGCGGCAAGGTGGTCAACTGGCCCGTCTCCCGCGAGCTCCTGTCCAGGGGCGCCAACATCTACACGCGGCTCATGCTCGGCATGTCGGTGCGCGACGCGACCGCCGGGTTCCGCGTCTATCGCGCCGCGACGCTGGAGAAGATCGGGCTGGCCGACGTCGAGTCGCAGGGCTACTGCTTCCAGGTCGACCTCACCCTGCGGACGACCAGGCACGGCCTGCGGGTGGTCGAGGTGCCGATCACGTTCGTGGAGCGGACCGTCGGCACGAGCAAGATGAGCAGCCGCGTCATGGCCGAGTCGTTCTGGCGCATCGCCGTCTGGGGCCTGTCCGGCCTGCCCGCCCGGCTGCGCGGCAAGCGCGGCTGAGAACCTGTGGCCGCCCTCAGGTGGCGGCGGAACGGTTCGGGCGCGCCGGGCGTTGTCGTTGTGTACACGGTCCTTCGAATACGCCTTCAGACCTTTAGATACGTCGCGGGTGCGGATTGGGGAAGACGATGCGGCTCCTGCTTTTCCTGGCCTTCCTGATCGTCCCGGTGCTGGAGATCTGGCTGCTGATCCAGGTCGGCTCGGTGATCGGCGGCTGGACGACCGTGGCCCTGCTCATCGCCGACAGCCTGCTGGGCGCGTGGCTGGTACGGCGTGAGGGGCGCAGGGCCTGGCGGGCGCTGCAGGACGCGCTGCAGTCCGGCCGGATGCCCGACAAAGAGCTCGCCGACGGCGGCCTGATCCTGGTGGGCGGCGCGCTGCTGCTGACGCCGGGATTCCTCAGCGACATCCTCGGGTTCCTGTGCGTGCTGCCGGTCACGCGGCCGGCGATGCGGCGCCTGGTGTCCTGGTTCTTCGACCGCCGGGTCAAGAAGATGGCGGCGGCCTCGCCGTACGCGCACCTGTTCCCGACGCCGGGCGGCGGGCCCGTCGACGGACACGTCAGCGGGCGCGGCGCCGGTGTGGTGCACGGCGAAGTGATCAAGGAAGACCGCGAGCCGTCCTGATCGCGGGCCCTGCCGGCCTCTACTGGTCGGCAAGCCCAACTGGCCGCGAGCAATGCGAAGCCCCCGGACAAGATGTCCGGGGGCTTTCACCGTGAGAAGGTGTCAGGCGCTCTTTCGACGCTGGGCCCGCAGGACCGCCAGCCTCTCGTTGAGCACCTCTTCCAGGTCCTCGATGGACCGTCGCTCCAGGAGCATGTCCCAGTGCGTCCGCGGGGGCTTCGTCTTCTTCGACTCCGGCTGCTCGCCGTCGACCCGAACCGCGGTAGCGCCGCACATGCGGCACTCCCAGGTCGCGGGAATCTCGGCCTCGGCGGCAAGCGGAACCTCGAAGCGATGGCCCTTGGGACAGGTGTAGGACACGTCCTGGCGCGGGGCCAGATCCGTGTTACGGTCGTTCTCGTAGCTGGTTGCCCCGAGCCGGGTGCCACGAAGCGCGCGCTCGCCCATGTTTAAATGCCTCCTACAGGGCCCCCATCGTGAGGGGTCTGTCTCCCACGGTGTGTAACGCTTGGTACCGTGATGGGATTCCCCCCTGGGGGGTGATCCAATCTCTCTCTCCCCGAGGAGTTGCCCGCAAACGGGCTTCCGTCGGCGTTTCGGAGCTCCGGGCCACGTGAGAGCCATGGTGGTCCTGAGACAGTCTACGAATCGGCCTGACCGCAAGGCGGCCTTTGCTCGCTCCCTGTCATCCGGGACGGTAGCGCCGGATGGTGGTCGCGGCACGGGAGCGCCTGACGATGGCCAAGGGACGTCAAGACCGCCCCGCCGGGGGCGAGCGCCCACCGGCGGGGGACAGCGGGTCTAGCGCACGCCGTACAAGTGCTCGATGGCGAGCTGGTCCAGGTGCTCGAACGCGGCGCCGCGGGCGGCGAGCGCGTCGATGTCGGGGGTGAAGGAGCGCACGTCGCGCCAGCTCTCCCCGTCGGCGAGCGTCGGCACGGCCAGCTCGTCGAGCCGGGCCGCCCGCAGCGCCTCCCGCACCTCGGGGTCGGCGCGGAAGGCGCGCACCTTCTCCCGCAGGATCAGGTAGTTGCGCATGCACGCCGCCGCCGACGCCCACACGCCCTCGTCGTCCTCGGTGCGCGGCGGCTTGAAGTCGAAGTGGATGGGACCGGAGAAGCCGTTGGACTCCAGGACGTCGACGGTCCAGAAGGCGCCCCGGGCGTTGCCGGCGCCGAAGCGGAAGTCCTGGTCGTAGCGCGGGCCGTTCTGCCCGTTCAGGTCGATGTGGAACAGCTTGCCGTGCCACAGCGCCTGCGCGATGCCGTGCGCGTAGTTGAGCCCGGCCATCTCCTCGTGGCCCACCTCGGGGTTGAGCCCGACCAGCTCCGGGTGCTCCAGCTCGTTGATGAACGCCAGCGCGTGGCCGATGGTGGGCAGCAGGATGTCGCCCCTCGGCTCGTTGGGCTTGGGCTCGATCGCGAACTTGAGGTCGTAGTTGTGGTCCAGCACGTACGAGCCGAGTACGTCGAAGGCTTCCTTGTAGCGGTCGAGGGCCGCCTGGACGTCCTTGGCCGCGCCGCTCTCCGCGCCTTCCCTGCCTCCCCAGCACACGTACACCTGCGCGCCCAGCTCGGCGGCCAGGTCGATGTTGTCCATCACCTTGCGCAGCGCGAACCGGCGCACGTCGCGGTCGTTGGAGGTGAAGGCGCCGTCCTTGAAGATCGGGTGCGAGAACAGGTTGGTGGTCGCCGTGGTGACCACCAGGCCGGTCTCCTCCAGCGCCTTGCGGAACGCGCCGACCCGCTCGTCGCGGTCATGGCCGTCGAAGTCGAACACGTCGTTGTCGTGGAAGTTCACCCCGTACGCGCCGATCTCGGCGAGCTTGCGCACGGCCCGGTCGGCGGGCATGGGCGCCCTGGTCGCCGGTCCGAACACGTCGACGCCCGCCCAGCCGACGGTCCAGATGCCGAAGGAGAAACGGTCCTCGGGGGTGGGCGTGTAGGGGTCTACGCTCATGATCGATCCTCTCGGTGGTGCTGCCAGCCGGCCGTACGGTCGCGCAGCTCGGCGTACTGGTCACGGACATGGGGAGTGGGCGGCCCGTCGTACTCCTGGACCGGCTGGGCCGTCCAGACGGGCGGTTCGGGCGTGCCGGCCAGCGCCCAGGCGGCCTGGCGGGCCGCGCCGAGCGCCACGTATTCGGCCGGCTCGGGGACGGCGACGGGCTTGCCGAAGATCTGGGGGGCGATGCGGCGTACCGCCTCGGACTTCGCGCCGCCGCCGATCAGCAGCACGCGGCGCGGTCGTACGCCCTGCGCGGTCAGGTGGTCGATGGCGTCGGCCAGGGAGGACAGCAGCCCCTCGACCGCCGCCCGCGCCAGGTTCTCGCGTGTGGCGTTGCGCGTGGTCAGGCCGGTGAGCGTGCCCGAGGCGTCCGGCCGGTTCGGGGTGCGCTCGCCGTCGAGGTAGGGCAGCAGGGTGAGCCCTCCGGCGCCCGGCGGGGCGGCCAGCGCGAGCTCCGACAGCTCCGCCAGCGAGCAGCCGATCATCGACGCCGCCGAGGAGAGGATCCTGGCCGCGTTGAGCGTGGCCAGCAGCGGCATGAACCGCCCGGTCGCGTCCGCGAACCCGGCGACCATCCCCGAGGCGTCGGCGGCGGGCACCTCGCTCACCGCGAACACCGTGCCCGAGGTCCCGATGGACACCGCGACGTCGCCGGGCCGCAGCCCGAGCCCGAGCGCCGCGCCCATGTTGTCGCCGGTGCCCGGCCCGATCGCGGCGCCGCCCGGCAGGTGCCCGACGATCTCGTTAGGCCCGGCCACGCGGGGCAGGTCGACCTCGTGCCCGATCGCGGCCGACACGAACTCGGACAGGTACGCTCCCGTCGCCGGGGACCAGTATCCGGTGCCCGAGGCGTCGCCCCGGTCGGTCGTGAGGGCCCGGCGCTCGCCCAGCCGCCAGGTCAGCCAGTCGTGGGGGAGCAGCACGGCCGCGGTGCGGGCGGCCAGCTCCGGCTCGTGCTCGGCCATCCAGCGCAGCTTGGTGACCGTGAACGAGGCCACGGGCACGCTGCCGGTCAGCTCGGCCCACCGGGCCGGACCGCCCAGCTCGGCGGTCAGCCGGGTGGCCTGCGGCGCCGACCGCGTGTCGTTCCACAGCAGGGCGGGCCGCACCACCTCGCCGGAGCCGTCGAGCGCGACCATGCCGTGCTGCTGAGCCGCCACCGCGACGGCCGCGGCCCGCTCAAGCAGGTGCCGCCCCTTGTCGAGCGCGCTCTCCCAATGATGGGGATGGCACTCCGTGCCGTCGGGATGCGGGGCCGTGAACTCGTCGACCACTGTGCCGTCACCGGCCCGGCACAGCACGATCTTCGTCGACTGAGTCGAGGAGTCGACCCCGGCCACCAGTGCCTCTGTCACCAGGACTCCATATTAGTCAACTGTATGGATTAAATAGCGTAACAGACCCTCGAATCGCCAGGAAGACCCATTAGTCTTAGATTGTGACAAAACCCAGGGAAGGGCCGCTCAGGCACGCCACCATGCGCGAACGCAATCTCGCCGTGGTGCTGGAGCAGGTCGTACGCTGCCAGCCGGTCACCCGTGCCCGGCTCGCCGAGCAGACCGGGTTCACCAAGACCACCGTCTCCAACCTGCTGGCGGTGCTCGAAGGCGCCGGGCTGGTCCAGGACGGCGCGCTGGTCCAGGGCGGCGAGCGCGGCCGGCCCGGGATCGCCGTCTCGGTCAACGGCGACGGCGCCGCCGCGCTCGGGCTGGAGATCAACGTCGACTATCTCGCCGCGTGCGTGCTGGACCTGGGCCGGCGCACTCGCTACCACCAGCTCGTGACCTTCGACAACCGGGGGCGTGCGCCCGAGGCGGTGATCTCCTCGCTGGGGCGGCTGGCCGCCGAGGCCGTCGCCGCGGCCGCCGGGCAGGGCCTGGTGGTGGCGGGCGCGACGGTCGCCGTCCCCGGCCTGCTCGACCGGGAGAACGGCCTGGTCCGCCGCGCCCCGAACCTCGGCTGGACCGACGTCCCGGTCAGCGCCCTGCTCCGCGACGCGCTGCCCGACCTGCCGATCCCGGCCGCCCACGACAACGAGGCCAATCTGGCGGCGCTGGCGGAGCTGTGGTTCGGTGACGGCGCGCGGCACGGCGGCTTCATCCACGTCTCGGGCGAGATCGGGATCGGCGCGGGCATCGTCATGGACGGTCAGGTGCTGCGCGGCACGCACGGGTTCGCCGGTGAGCTCGGCCACCTCGTCGTGGAGCCGGGCGGCGCGCCGTGCACCTGCGGCGGGCGCGGCTGCCTGGAGCAGATCGCCGGCCAGGACGCCATCCTGCGCGCCGCCGGGCTGCCCGCCGTCACGGCCACCACGGCGGCCAAGCCGGACGGCCCGATCAGGGAGCTCATCGACCTGCTGGAACGCTCGGACCAGCGGGCGCTGGCCGCGCTCGACGGCGCGGGCCGGGCACTCGGCGCCACCCTCGCCTCGGCCGTCAACCTGGTCGACCCCGGCGCGATCGTCCTCGGCGGCATCTTCTCGCCGCTGGCCTCCTGGATCCGGCCGGCGGTGGAGGCCGCGCTGGGGGAGGGGAGCGGCTCGCTGCGTACCGCCGTGCCGCCGGTGGTCGCCTCGGAGCTGGCGGGGAACGCCGCGGTGCTCGGCGCGGCCGGCGTGGTGATCGAACGCGTCATCGGCCACCCGGCGCTCCTGCTGTCCTCCTAGCGCCCAACCTCGATGAGTGAGTTCGGCGCCGTGGATCGTGCGCGCCACAGCTCGACGGCCAGCCAGAGGCCGCCGACGGCGATCAGCGCGCCGTGCGCGATCCGCAGCGAGTACGGCCCGAAGAACTGCGGGATGAACAGCGCGAACCCCACCGCGAACGGCACCCCGCTCCACTTGGCCAGCGTCCCGGACCGCCACACGGCCACCGCCGCCATGACCGCCCCCACGCCCAGCAGCGCGAGCCCGGCGGCGAACATGGTCACCGCCACCGGCCCGAACCGGAACTCCGCGGCCAGCTCCATCAGCGCCGGAGCCTGGTCGCGCAGCGAGCGGCGGGCGATGACGCTCAGCCCGAAGTCCTCCGCGCCGTAGTAGGGCAGGGTGAGGCCCGCGCCGACCCATGTCACCACCGCCGCCCGCAGCGACAGCCGGTCGCCCAGCACCTGGTGCAGTCCCAGGACGGCCAGCCCGGTGAGGATGAAGCCGATCATGGCCGCCAGATGACCGGCCACCCACGCGCCCGATGCCATGGCGGCCGCGTCGTCGCCGGACGGCCGCACGGCCGGATAGATGAGGAACAGCACACCGCAGGCGGCGAAGGCCGCAGAGGTCAGCCGGGCGTTCATGGTCACTCCAAAGAGGGGGGAGGGGCATTGCTCTCTTGTGTGAGCAATGCTCTCCCTTTGGAGCGCTGATGTCAAGAGCGGTGCTCTCGCTTGGCGAGCAGGGGCACCAGGGTGCGGTCGCCGAGGCGGGTCATCGCGGCCAGCGGCTTCGTGGCCGCGCCGACCAGTAGCGGCAGGCCCGGCTTGCCCGTCGCTCTGGCCAGGGCGGGACCGAGGGCGGCCATCATGGCGGTCAGGCCCGGCAGCGGCCTGATCCACATGGTGATCTCCTTGATCAGGCCCTGGTCGTCGAAGTGCAGCAGGACCGACTCCTCGATCTCCTCGCGGCCCAGGCGGGCGGTGGCGGCGAGCACGCGGGTTCGCTCGTCGCCCAGGTCCGTGTGGTAGCGCAGGTCGGACAGGGCGCCCAGTGCCGCGGTGAACAGCTCGCGTACCTGCTCCTGGCCGTGGAAGGTCGCCGTGGCGCTGAGGGGGGAGTGGAAGATCACGTCCGGCGCCAGGGTGGACATGATCGCGTTGACGTTCTTCGCCTCGCCGGCTTCGCGGTAGGCGCGGGCAGGTGAGTCCTGAATGTGAACTGTCATGGGTTCACTTTATCAACCCACTATGCTGGGGTCGTGAACAGGTTCGGGGAGATGCACTGCTCCATCGCTCAGGCCGTCGGCGTGGTCGCCGAGCCGTGGACGCCGTTGATCCTGCGGGATCTGTTCCTGGGGGTGGGCCGGTTCGACGACCTCGCGGAGGATCTGGGCATCTCGCGCAACCTGCTGACGCGGCGGCTGGAGCGCCTGGTGGAGGCGGGGGTGGTGGAGCGGCGGCCCTATCAGGAACGGCCGGTTCGTTTCACGTACACGCTGACCGAGGCGGGCCGTGACATCGTGCCCGCGCTGTTCACGCTGATGGCCTGGGGGGACCGCTGGGCGACCCCGCCCGGCGGGCCGCCCGCGCTGCTGGTGCACTCCTGTGGCGAGCAGTTCACGCCGGTCGTGACGTGCCCGCACTGCGGGGGCCGGGCCGACGCGGACACGGTGCGGGCCGTACGCGGGCCCGGCGCCGCTCAGGGGCCCGGCACGATGGTGCTCTCCGCCCCCGGCAAGCGCGACGAGCTCGCCCCTGGCAGGCGCGACGAGGCCGCCCCGTGAAGACGACGAGGCGGCCCCGAAAGACAGGTGTCAGATCCGCGCCGGCACCTCGTTGCCCGCGGCGCGGATGGCCTTCGGCAGGTTGACCATGGCCAGCAGGACGAAGCCGATTACGAAGAAAATGATCATCGAGATGATGGCGATCCGGTAGCTGTTGGTGAGCTGGACCGCGATCGTCACCGTCAGGGAGCCGATGAACGCCGACCCCTTGTCACTGATCTGCAGCAGGCTGAAGTATTCGGCCTCCCGCCCCTTCGGGATGACCAGCGAGAACAGCGAGCGCGACAGCGCCTGGGTGCCGCCCAGCACGATCGAGATGGCGAAGGCCAGCAGGTAGAACTGCAGGGCGGCCTTCTCCTGAAGGAAGTACGCGGCCAGGACGATCACCGTCCACACCACCAGGCTGCCCAGCACCGTGTGCTTGGTGCCGAACCGGCGGGCCAGCCAGCCCATCAGCAGCGCGCCGAAGAACGCCACGAACTGCACCATGAGGATCGCGCTGATCTGCGTCTCCTTGCTCAGCTTGAGCGCCTCGGAGGCGAAGGCCGAGCTGTTGCCGATGACGGTCTGCACGCCGTCGTTGTAGACGAGGTAGGCCACCAGGAACAGCAGCGTCAGCGGATATTGGCGCAGCTCGCTCAGCGTACGGCCGAGCTGCTTGAAGCTGCCGCCGACAGAGCGCAGCGCCGTGCTCTCGTGGGCCGCGACCGGCCGGTTGCGCAGCCTGAGCAGGGGGACGATCGTGAAGATGGCCCACCACAGGCCCGCCGACATCATGCTGATCCGCACCGACATGCCCTCGTTCAGCCCGAAGCTCTCGTGCTTGAGGTAGAGCACCAGGTTGAGCGCGAGCAGCACGCCGCCGCCCAGATAGCCGATCGCCCAGCCGCGGGAGGAGACGCGGTCGCGTTCCTCGGCGGTGGAGATCTGCGGCAGGAAGGAGTCGTAGACCACCACGGACGAGCCGTAGGCCAGGTTGGCCAGGATGAACAGCACCCCGCCCAGCATGTAGCGGTCGCCCTCGAGGAAGTACAGGCCCACCGTGGCCAGCGCGCCCACGTAGGCGAAGCCGCCGAGCATCTCCTTCTTGCGCCCGGTGTGGTCGGCCAGCGCGCCCACGATCGGCAGGCAGAGGATCTGCAGCAGCACCGCCACGGTCAGGGTCAGCCCGAAGAACGCGGCCGGTCTGATGTCGGCGCCCAGCACGTCGACGTAGCCCAGGCCCGGGTTGGCCTCGGCCAGCTTGTCGAAGTCGGTCGAGCAGGTGGCGGCCGCGACCGAGGGGAAGTCCTTGGCGCAGGCCGCGGTCCTGGCGACCGAGATGAGGTACGGGCTGAGGAAGACCGAGATGATCGTGGTGTAGAAGGCGGAGTTGGCCCAGTCGTAGACGTACCAGCCGCGTTGTTCGCGCCTGCGTGCCGACGGGGAGTCGGCGGTGTCGTCGGGAGCCGCGGGGGGTGCGGGTACGGGCATGTGTCGTGTCGCTCCTATGCGGCCATGCGGCCCGGATGCCACTGGCCGCGACGTTCCAGCACGTCACGCAGGCCGGTGACGTTGTCGGTCATGACACCGTCGACGCCGAGGTCGAGCAGGTGTTCCATGCGGGCGGGGTCGTTGATCGTCCATACGTGCACCTGCATGCCGATGGCGTGCGCCGTACGGATGAGACGGCCGGTGGTGACGCGCAGGCCGCGGAAGCCCACCGGCACCTGCGCGCAGGGCACGCCCGCGCGCTTGAGCCGGGTCAGCAGCCGCCCGTAGCCGGAGGTGGACGCGGCGGCGCGCAGCGCGGCGACGCCGCGCGGGCCGAGCGCCGAGCAGACCTCCCGGCCGAGCGCGGCCCTGGCCAGCACCAGGCGCTCGTCGGAGAAGGAGGTCAGGCAGATCCGGTCGTAGGCCCCGGTGCGGCGGACCGCCTCGGCGAGCGGCGCGATCGCGGCGGCCTCCTTCACGTCGATGTTGAAGCGGATCTCCGGCCAGCCGCCGAGCAGATCCTCCAGCAGCGGGATCTCGTGCACACCCCCGATGCGCGCCTGCCTGACCGCGCTGTAGGGCAGCTCCGAGATGCGGCCGCGCCGGTCGGTGACCCGGTCGAGGGTGTGGTCGTGGAAGGCGAGCAGCACTCCGTCGGCCGTGGCGTGCGCGTCGGTCTCCAGATAGCGATAGCCCAGCCGGACGGCCTGCTCGAAGGCGGCGACGGAGTTCTCGGCGCCCTCGGCGGCGCCCCCGCGATGCGCGAAGGCCAGCGGGCCCGGATGATCGAGAAACGCGAAGCGGCGGCTGAGCACGTCCTGAAGTATGCCTTCCGTGGGAAAAAATGAGGTTACAAATCGGGGAGATTCTGCCATTCCTGGCGTCGGGCCTCGGCCAGCGCGATGGCGGCGGCCACCGAGACGTTGAACGAGCCGACCCGCCCGACCTGCGGGATGTAGCAGACCCCGTCGACGGCGTCGAGCAGGGCCGGCGAGCAGCCGTGATCCTCGCTGCCGACCACCAGGCACACGTCGCGGCCCAGGTCGGCCCGGTGCAGGGGCACGGCCTCGGCGGTCAGCTCGATGGCCAGCACGGAGTAGCCGTCCTCGCGGGCGGCCTTCACCGCGTCGACCGCGGGGACCGGCTCGTGCCAGGTGACCAGCCGCTCGGTGCCGAGCGCCGTCTTGCCCGCCTTCGGGTTGGTCGGCGGGGTGGCGTTGCCCGCCAGCCAGATCTGGTCGACGCCGAACGCGGCGGCGCTGCGGAAGATCGAGCCGACGTTGAACGGGCCGGTGACCGACTCGAGGATCAGCGACAGCCGGTTCGAGGTGTTTCTGCGCCAGGTGCGGTTGAGCCGCTTGACGTCGGTGGGGCGCAGCTGCCTTCTCATCGGGTTACCTTCAGGATTCGGTAGGCGGCGCGGGAGGCCGCGCGGCCGGCCTGCCAGCCCTGCTCGCCGAGCCAGCGCTGCAGGGAGTCGGAGCCGAGGTGCTTCTGTACGACCAGGTAGGCGACGCCGTCGGGCGTCAGCCGGGTGAGCCAGCGGGTGAGCATCTCGTGCAGGGCGGGCTTGCCAATACGGATAGCGGGATTAGACCAGATAGCCCGAAATTTCACGTCATCGGGTACCTCGTCGATATGTACGGACCTTACTTTGTCAAGGCCGACGGCTTGGGCGTTGCGCGCGGTGAGCTCCAGGCTGCGCCGGTTGACGTCGACGGCCCAGACGCTCGCGCCGGGCGCCCGCGAGGCCATGGTCAGCGCGATCGGGCCGTAGCCGCAGCCCAGGTCGAGCAGGTCGCCCTCCTGCGGCGGCGGCGGCACGCTCTCCAGCAGCACGCGGGTGCCGAGATCGACCCGCTCGGGAGAGAACACCCCCCGGTCGGTCTCCAGTCGCAGGTGCAGGTCGGGCAGCACCAGGTCGACGGAGCCCGGCCGGCTCGCGGTCTGCGGCTGCTCGGAGAAATAGTGGGCCACGTGGCAAAACGTTACGGGATCCGGGCACCGAACAGGACCGCGGCACCCGCCACCAGCAGCCCGGCCACCATGGCGGCCACAATGAACCACTGGGTGACCTCCTGGTCCACCAGCTTGAAGCCGAGCGAGGTGCCGATCTGCTCGTAGACGTCACGCAGCTCGCTGCCGGACTCCGCGGCGTAGGCCCGGCCGCTGGTGCCGTCGGACAGCGACTGCAGGGTCTGCTTGTTGACCGGCACGTTCACCGGCCGGCCGTCGATGGAGACGGTGCCCTCCTGCGTGCCGTAGGCGATCGTGGAGACCGGCACCCGGGCCTGCTGGGCGGCGTCGATGGCCTCGTTGACGCCCCGGCCCGAGGTGTTGTCGCCGTCGGACAGCAACACGATCGCGGCCGGCGGCGGATCCGTGGCCGCCTGCTGGTCGAAGGAGCGTACGGAGTCGAGCGAGTTGAACACCGCCTCGCCGATCGCGGTGCCCGGCCGGGTGGTCAGGTTGCCGATCGCGGTCACGACGGCCTGGTGGTCGGTGGTGGGGGCGATGACCACGTTGGCCGAGCGGGCGAAGGAGACCACGCCGACGTTGAACCGGTCGGGCAGCTCCCTGGCGAACGCCTGGGCGGCGGCCTTGGCGGCGCTGATCCTGTTGGGCTGGACGTCGTCGGCGTCCATCGACAGCGACACGTCCAGCGCGATCATGATGGTGGCCCGGTCGCGCGGCACCTTCACCTGGTCGGCCGGCTTGGCCGCGCCGATGACCAGGAGCGACATCATGACCAGGAACAGCAGCGGCGCCACATGCCGCCGCCAGCCGGGGCCGGCGGGCGCGACCAGGTCGAGCAGCGCGAGGTTGGTGAAGCGCACGGTGTAGCGGCGCCTGGCGAACTGCGCCACGACGTATCCGACCACGAGCAGCGCCACCACCGCGAACAGCCACAACCACGCCGGCGACAGAAAGGTCACCCTGCCTCCTTCTTTCGGCCTGCCTCCTTCGGCATAGGCCCATTGTCGCGCTGTTCGATGGCGGTCCGGCTACGCACGTGCCCTCCGATGGGCGAGATGGGTCATGCGCCGCTGGCGCAGGACGAACTGCGCGACATCGAACACCCAGTCCCTGTCGGTCCGCAGCACCAGGTGCGCCACACCGGCGCGGCGCAGCGCGGCCTTGGTGCCTTCGCGTTGCAGTGCCGCCGCTTCGGCATAGTCTCGGCGTACTTTAGGGGAAAGGTGCACTTCGCGTACGTGCCCGCTCTCGGGGTCGGCGAACGCGACCCGGCCCACATCGGGGAGTTCGAGCTCGCGCGGGTCGATGATCTCCACGGCCAGCACCTGGTGGCGGGCCGACAATCGCTTGATCGGCCGCTCCCAGGGCCGCTCGGCGCCGGGGTCGAGCTCGGGCCGGGCGTCGAGGAAGTCCGAGACGATCAGCCGCATGCCGCGCCGCCTGCGGGTGGCGGCCAGCACGTCGATGCCCTCCGCCAGGTCGGGCGCGTCGGGTACGGCCTGCCCGCGCGGCGCGTCCATCAGCGAGTGCAGCAGCCCGTACAGGGCGGGCCGCCCGGTGCGCGCCGGCATCCGGTGCACGAACTCGTCGTGCAGCACCAGCGCCCCGAACCGGTCGCCCATCCGGCTGGACAGGAACCCGATCGCGCCCACCGCGGCCACCACCAGATCGCGCTTGTCACTGTCGGCGGTGCCGAAGTCCATGCTGGGCGACAAATCGGCCAGCGCCCACGTCTCCAGCTCGCGGTCGGCGATCAGGTCGCGGACGTGCGGCACGGTCGTGCGGGCGGTGACCGCCCAGTCCATCCGCCGCACGTCGTCCTCGCCGGGCACGTAGATCCGGCTGTCGCCCGCCTCGCTGCCGGTCCCCGGCAGCAGCCCCAGGTGGGCGCCGTGCAGCAGCCCGTCGAGCCGCCGGGTCACCGTCAGCTCCAGCCGCCGCAGCGCCTGCTCGGCCGTTCTCATCGGCCGTGCCCCGTCCGCGTCATCGGTTCCGGTCCCGTCACCGTCATCGGTTCTGGTTCCACACGACGAGGGGCGGCGGTACGGCGTGCAGGATCTGCCGGACCACCTGTTCGGGATCGACGCCGTCGGCCAGCGCGTCGAAGGTGAGCATCAGCCGGTGCGACATCACGTCGACGGCCACGTCCCGTACGTCGTCGGGCAGCAGGTAGTCACGGCCGCGCAGCAGGGCCAGGGCGCGCCCGGCGGAGACCAGGCCGAGCGTGGCGCGCGGGCTGACGCCGATCTCGATGGTCTCGGCCAGCTGGCCCAGGCCGTACTCGGCGGGTGATCGGGTGGACATGACCAGCCGTACGACATAGTCGGCGACGAGCTGGTGCACCGAGATCTGCTCGGCCGCCTCCTGCAGCGCCATCAGCCGCGCGGGGTCCAGCACGCGCTCGGGCGTCGGCGGGGTGACGCTCATGCGGTGCAGGATCTCCAGCTCCTCGTGCGCGCTCGGGTGCGGCACCCGTACGCGGAACAGGAACCGGTCGCGCTGCACCTCGGGCAGCGGGTAGACGCCCTCGGACTCGATCGGGTTCTGGGTGGCCAGCACGATGAACGGCCTGGGCAGCTGGTGCGTGACCCCGGCCAGCGTGACCTGGCGCTCGGCCATCACCTCCAGCAGCGCCGACTGAACCTTGGCGGGCGCCCGGTTGATCTCGTCGGCGAGCAGGAAGTTGACGAACACCGGACCCAGCTCGACGTCGAACTTCTCGTTGGAGGGATGGAACACGCGGGTGCCGACGATGTCGCTCGGCACCAGGTCCGGGGTGAACTGGATCCGGGCGAACGTGCCGCCCACCACCGTGGCCAAGGTGGACGCGGCGAGGGTCTTGGCGACGCCTGGCACGCCTTCCAGCAGGCAGTGACCGCGGGCCAGCAACGCGACGACCAACCTCTCGACCATGTGGTCCTGGCCGACGATCACCCGCCGGACCTCGTCAAGAGTTTGACGCAGCACGGCCGCATCGGTTTCGTCTGGCAAATCTTCGGCGACGCTCATGACGCCATTCCACCAAACGTCCCGCAAACGTGCACGGCGCCGGTCTGTGCTTTCATGGCAAACGTGGCCAGTCCGCTGCAGTACGGAGATCCGCCCCGGCTGGGGCCGTTCGTCGTGCAGGCCCGCCTGCACTCGGCGCCGGCCGGTTTCGTCTACCTCGGGCAGGGGGCGGACGGGCGCGCCGTCTCCCTGGCCCTGCTGACCCGGGGCGCCGCCTTCGACGCCGCCGCGCGCGAACGGTTCGTGACCGTGATGCGCGAGGCCGCGCCCGCCGGCATGCGCGGCTGGCTCGGCCGGGCCACCAAGACGCGCGCCGCGGTGCTGGACGGCGCGCCGGAGGTGCTGGCGATGGAGACCGGCACGGCTCCCTGGGTGGCGGTGCCGTACGCGCCGGGCCAGCCGGGGGCCGAGTGGTTCCTGGAACCGGTGATGGTCGGCGGCACCCTCATCGGACAGGCGCATGGCCCGGACTTCGTACCGTACTGGCTGACCGACCGCGCCCCCGCCCTCCCCGGGCAGCCGCGCGGACGCCGGCCGCTCACCGAGACGCGCCGGCGGGTGCTGATGGCCGCGCTGGCGCTGGCCGTGCTGCTGCTGCTCGGTACGGTGATCGCGCTGCTGCTGATCATGGGCAGGGAGGACGCCGAGCCGCTGCCCAGGCCCCTGCCGCCGACGAACTTCCAGCCGACGGCGCCCCCGACGCCGGCCACACGGGAGCCGCAGCAGCCGACGCCCAGCCAGACGCCGGCGCCGAGCAAGAGCGGCCAGGCCACGCCGGGGCCGACGCCCGGCGAGGACACGGGAGACGGTTCGCCGCTCTGATCTCACGGCTCGCCGGTTTGCGGCGCGCGGATTTCCGGCGCGCCGTCCTGTTCCGCGCGGATTTCCGGCGGGCTGTCCTGTGGGGCTGCTTTGCGGGGCGCGGGTTTCCGGGTCGTGGGTTTTTGGTTTGAGCCTCACGTTGCGTGAGGTTCTAGCGTCCGTGGACATGGAGTTCATCGTTCAAGACACGCTCACGCCCATGGCCGAGCTGCTGGAGCAGCCGCTGGAGCGGCGCCCCGACCTGCTGCGCGAGCTGCTCGCGCCCATCCGCCAGGTCATCCCGATTCCGGGCGACATCGTCGACATCCACCACCAGGGCAGCGGCTTCCGGGTGGACGCCGAGGACCCGCGTTACCTGTCCGCCCTCCACGCCATGATGGAGGCGGACGTCCTGGGGCAGATCGAGCACGAGCTGCACCGGGCCGCCGATCGGCTGGCCGGCCTGAAGTTGCCCGAGTCGTTGCGGGTGCTGTTCGTGCTGGGCGATCCCGACAGCGAGCAGTTGATGAAGGTCACGGGCGGCTACTACGGGATGGGCAGCTCGCCTGGCCTGCTGTACCTGCTCGGCTGGCCGTCGGAGGAGGTCATCGGCAGGATCGCGCACTGCGCCGTCCACGAGTTCCACCACCAGGCGCGCTACACCAACGTGCCGTGGCACCCGACGGTGGGGGAGCACGTGATCTCCGAAGGGCTGGCGGAGGCGTTCGTACGGGAGCTGTCGGGGGTCGAGGCCATGGGGCCGTGGTCGTCGATGGTCAGCGGAGAGGAGCTGGACCGGGCCGACGAGAAGATCATGGCCGACTTCGATCTGGAGGGCATGCACCTCACGTCCGCGTACGTGCTGGGGGACACCACCGTGGCGCGGTTCGGGCAGGAGCCTCGCGGCATTCCCGACATGGCGGGATATGCGGTGGGGTTGCGGCTGGTGGACGCCCACCTGGCCGCCACCGGGATGACGGTCGCGGAGAGCACGGCACTGCCGCTGTCGCAGATCGTGCCGCGGGGCGAGGCTTCCTCTTAGCGGCCTGAGGCTCGGTGCGAGCGAGGGAGGCGTGGGCTTAGCGGGGTGAGGCTTGGCCTGAGTGAGGGAGGCCTGGTCGAGCTGAGGCTTCGTCTTAGCGGGGGCAAACGAAGCCCGACTCGTAGGCGGCGATCACGGCCTGGGTGCGGTCTCGCGCGCCCAGCTTCGTGAGCACGTTGCCGACGTGCGTCTTGACGGTCTCCTGGCTGACGACCAGCTCGGCGGCGATCTCGCCGTTGGACAGCCCCTTGGTCATCAGCCGCAGCACATCACCCTCGCGGCCCGTCAGCCGCCCGATGCCGGGCACCGAGGCGGGCCGGGCGTCGGTGGACCGGCGGCCGGCCAGCGTCCGGATCGCGGCCGGGAACAGCAGCGACTCCCCGGCCGCCACCAGCTTGATCGCGTGGACCAGCTCGTCGGGCCTGGTCCGCTTGAGCAGGAACCCGCTGGCGCCCGCCCGCAACGCCTCGTAGACGTAGTCGTCGTTCTCGAACGTGGTGACCACCAGCACCTTGGGCGCCTCGTCCATGGCCACCAGACGCCGGGTGGCCTGGATGCCGTCCACGGCGGGCATGCGTACGTCCATCAGGACCACGTCGGGCCGCTCACGGCGCACCACGGGCACCACCGCGGCACCGTCACCGGCCTCGCCGACCACGCTCAGCCCCGGCTCGGCATCGATGATGACCCGCAGACCGGCCCGGATGAGATCCTCATCGTCGGCGATCACGACCTTGAGCGTCACGACCCCGACCGCCGAGGCGTCGATCGCAGGGGCGTCGATCGTGGCCGTGCCGACTGTGTCCGTGCCGACTGTGGCGGTGTCGACCGCCGGAGCGTCGACCGCCGGAGCGTCGACCGCCGGAGCGTCGACCGCCGGAGCGTCGACCGCCGGAGCGTCGACCGCCGGAGCGTCGACCGTGACGGCGCCGACCGCGACGACACCGACCATGGGGGTGCCGACCATGGGGGTGTCACGGAACCGACCGTGGATGTCATGAAATCGACCGTAGCGGCAGCCGGACGGACACGCGCCAGCCGTCCTTCACCGGTCCCGCCTCCAGATCGCCGCGCAGCAGCCGGACACGTTCCCCCATACCGGTCACACCGCGACCTCCCGACCGGCCGCCAGGTTCTGCGCCGGACCCGGTGGCCGTCCGGCCGTCCGGTTCCGCGCCTGGCCGCTTGGGCTGCGCGCTTGACCGATGGGTCTGTTTGGTCTGTGCGCCTGACCGGGCGCCGTTCGCGGTGGTCCTGTTGGTGATCTCCAGCCTCAGGTCGTCGTCCTGTACGGCGACGGCCAGGCGTACCGGCCCCTGGCCGTGTTTGATGGCGTTGGTCAGTGCCTCCTGGACGATCCGGTAGGCCTCCCTGGAGACCACGGCGGGCACGCCGGTCAGGTCGCCCACCTCGCGGCGCACGTCGGCGCCGGTGGCGGCGGCGAGGTCGCCGAGATCGGCCAGCGTCGCCTGCGGCGGCCCGGCCTCCGGGGGCGGGGAGCCGTCGCGCAGGACGCCGAGGACGTGGTCGAGGTCGTCCAGGGCGGCGCGGGCGGACTGCTCGATGGCCGCCAGGGCCGTCCTGGCCGTCTCCGGGTCGCGGTCGAGCACCCGCCCGGCCGCGGCGGCCTGGAGGGTGACGACGCTCAGGGCGTGGCCGACGGAGTCGTGCAGTTCGCGCGCCAGCCGGTTGCGCTCGGCCAGCGTACGGGCCTGCCGCTCGGCCGCGGCCAGTCGTTCGCCCGGGGTGGGGCCGAGCAGCACGGGGGCCAGCCGGGCCAGCAGGGCGCTCGCACCGGCCGCCACCAGCACCACCGCGCCGAGCACGGCCAGCCCGATCAGCGACCAGTACAGCGCCGCCCAGCCCGGCTCGACGTCGAACCCCAGCAGGCGCGCGGGCCCGCCGACGAACGGCACCGCGAACGTGAAGACCGTGAACGGAATCCCGGCCAGCGTGAACCCGCTCGCTAAGCCGCCGATTCCCAGGTGGAGGGTGTACCAGGCGGTCGTGCGCCACCGTTCCTCCCACGACCGGCGCGCCTGCCTGGGCGGCGTCTCCACGCCGGCGCCGAGCAGCCCTTGGGCGGCGCTCACCTCCAGTGCACGTACCGGCAGGAACAGCCCGCTCAGCGCCACCACCGGCAGCACCGCCACGAACACCCCGAGCTGGGCGGGCAGGTACATGTTGACCGACTGGCCCTGGAGCAGGCCCGACGTCAGGACCCCCGCCATCATGTACGGCATCAGCAGCGCGCCGCCGAGGATCAGGCACGCCCATCGCCGGGGCAGGTTCCATCTCACACTCGCGATTGTATGTCGACAGTTATTCGCTCTCGGTGGAATGCGCCTTTAGAGAAATGCGCCCCCAGCGAAAAGGAGCTGGAATTCCGGCGGTCCGGGTCTAGCGTCGTTGAATAGTTCGAGAGAAAGGCGATTCCATGACGGAGACCCAGCGCGCGGCCTGGCCTGACCAGGTAAGCCAGCGCCTGCTGAAGGAGCGCATACTTGTTCTCGGCCAGGAGGTCGACGACGAGATATGCAATCGGCTGTGCGGCGAGCTCCTTTTGCTGGCGGCCGAGGATCCGAATCGGGACGTAACGCTTTACATCAATTCACCCGGCGGATCGGTGACCGCGGGGATGGCTCTCTACGACATGATGCAGTTCGTCCCGTGCGACGTCGCGACGGTCGCGATGGGCTTCGCCGCCTCCATGGGGCAGCTGCTGCTGTGCGCCGGCGCCCCCGGCAAGCGCTACGCCCTGCCCAACGCGCGGATCGTCATGCACCAGCCGCTCGGCGGCATCGGCGGCTCGGCCACCGACATCCAGATCCAGGCGGAGAGCCTGCTCTACACCAAGCGCAGGCTGGCCGAGATCATCGCCCAGCACACCGGCCGGCCGCTGGAGCAGATCCAGGCCGACTCCGACCGCGACCGCTGGTTCACCGCGCAGGAGGCGCTCGAATACGGATTCGTCGACCACCTGGCCGAGGGGATGAACTGACATGAGCGGACGTTACGTGCTGCCCTCGTTCACCGAGCGCACCTCTTACGGCATCAAGGAGATGAACCCGTACAACAAGCTGTTCGAGGACCGGGTCATCTTCGTGGGCACGCCGATCGACGACACCAGCGCCAACGACGTGATGGCGCAATTGTTGACGCTGGAGTCGCTCGACCCCGACCAGGACATCAACATGTACATCAACTCGCCGGGCGGCTCGTTCACCGCCATGACGGCGATCTACGACACGATGCAGTTCGTCCGGCCGGAGATCCACACCGTCTGCATCGGCGAGGCCTCCTCGGCCGCCGCGGTGCTGCTGGCGGCGGGCACGCCGGGCAAGCGCGCCGCCCTGCCGCACGCCCGCATCCTGCTGCACCAGCCCGCCACCGAGGGCGGCCGGGGCCAGTCGAGCGACATGGAGATCCACGCCAGGGAGATCCTGCGCATGCGCGACCAGCAGGAGGCCATGCTGGCCCGGCACACGGGCAGGACGGAGCTGGAGATCAGGAAGGACATCGAACGGGACCGGATCTTCACGGCCGAGCAGGCGCGCTCCTACCAATTGATCGACGACATCTACGCCTCCCGGAAGCGGACACTGACCAAGGCCCGCTGAAGCGCGGAAGCGGACACCGACAGCCGCTCGCCGCTCGCCGCTCGCCGCTCGCCGGGCGTCCGGCGAGCGGCGAGGGGGAGGGCGAGGACGTGCGGGGCGGCCTGCTTGAGCCTGGTGTGTAGCGGCCGCCCCGAGCCCTTCGGGACCAAAGGGGCATCCCACCTGACCGACTGCGAAAGCAGGACATATACGCTTCTGGCGGTTCTCAGGGGAAATCGGGGGAGTGGCGTGCCGCTGGAGCATGTGGTGTTGGTGTTGGCGGCTGCCCTGTGCGCGGGCTGGGTCGACGCCGTCGTGGGCGGTGGCGGGCTGGTGCAGTTGCCCGCGGTGATGGTGACGGGCATACCGCCCGTACAAGCGATGGCCACCAACAAGCTCTCCTCGGTCTTCGGCACCGCCTCCGCCGCCGTGACCTACGCGCGCACCACCAAGCTGGACCGGGCGGTCGCGCTGCCCGGCGTGGGGCTGGCCGTGGTCAGCGCCGGGCTGGGCGCCCTGGCCGCGGCCGCGATCTCGGCCGACGTGCTGCGCCCCGCCGTGATGGCGGTGTTGATCGGCGTGGCCGCCTTCGTGACGCTGCGTCCGGCGATGGGCTCGGTGCCGCAGCCTCATCTGCGGACGAACGGCCGCATCGTGGCGGCCGTGACGATCGCGGGCGTGGGCATCGCCTTCTATGACGGCATCATGGGACCGGGTACGGGGACGTTCCTGATCATCGCGTTCACCACGATCCTCGGGCTCGACTTCGTGTCGGCCTCCGCCTCGGCGAAGATCATCAACACCGGGACCAATCTGGGCGCGCTGTTCGTGTTCGCCTGGCAGGGGCACGTGCTGTGGGGGCTGGGCCTGGGGATGGCCGTCTGCAACGTGGCGGGCGCGCAGGTGGGCGCCCGGATGGCGCTCAAGCGCGGCACGGGCTTCGTCCGCGTCGTGCTCTTGTGCGTGGTGGTGGCCATGGTGATCAGACTGGGCTGGCAGCAGTTCGGCTAGTACCTGACCGGCTTAGGGGCTGAGCGGGCCGGACTCGACGGACCACGACCCGACCGGCTAGGACCCGCCTGGTTCGAACCTGGCTCGGACCCGACCGGCTACGAGCCGACCGGCTCGGCCGTACGAGTGCGCAGCGCGGTCGCGGCCAGCGCCACGAACGCGGCCAGCAGTGCCGGTACGGCCAGCGCCCGCGGCAGCCCGGAGAGCTCGGCGATGCCCCCGATGAGCACCGGCCCGGACAGGAACCCCAGATAGCCGATGCTCGCCACCCTCGCCAGCGCTCGCCCCGCGAACGCCGGATCACGGTGCCCGGCGGCGGAGAACACCTGCGGCACGATGCACGACAACCCCGCCCCGAAGCACCCGAACCCGGCCACCGCCGCCACCGGATGCCCGATCGTCAGGGCCAGTCCCAGCCCGGCGGCGGCCAGCAGCCCGCACCCGCGCACCAGCGCCACCGGCCCGAAGCGGGCGGCCAGCCGGTCCCCGGCCAGGCGACCGGCCGTCATCATGATGGAGAACGCGGCATACCCCGCCGCCGCGAACCCCGCGGACGCGGCCAGGTCCTCCCGCAGGTAGACCGAACTCCAGTCGGCCGCCGCGCCCTCGCCCACCAGGCAGCAGAACGCCAGCACGCCGAGGAAGAGAATGCCCTTGGGCAGCCTTGGGCGTACCCCGTCCACGGAGATCACCGGGGCGGGACGGGAGCGCAGCGCCCAGGCCGCCGCCCACGCGGCCAGGAGCGCGACCACCGCCCCGACGGACAGGAACGTGACGGTGGGGGAGAGCGCCAGGTGCGCGAACAGCCCGCCGGTCGCGGCGCCCGCGAACCCGCCGATGCTGAACACCGCGTGGAACGACGACATGATCGGCCGCCCCCACGCGCGCTCCACCTCCACGGCGTTGGCGTTCATCGAGACGTCCAGCACTCCGTGCACCACGCCGAAGCCGAACAGGGCGGCGGCCAGCGTGCCCAGGTTCACGGCGTAGGCGGGCAGGACGAGCACGACTCCCTGGAGCAGCGCGGCCGGGATCATGACGCGGCTGCTGCCGTAGCGGTCGACGAGGCGGCCGACCGCCTGCATGCCCACTACCGCTCCGGCGGCGATGGCCAGCAGCGCCAGGCTCAGCCGCCCGTCGCTCAGCCCGAGATTCTCCTTGATGGCCGGAATCCGGGCCGTCCAGGTGCCCACGGCGGCCCCGGCCAGGAAGAACAGCAGATAAACGGCGACCCGGGCGCGGCTCACGGCGACTCCTGGACGAGATGAACGGCTACCCGGGAACGCTTCACTGTGACTCCTGTACGAGGCGGACGGCGACGCCGGCGGCCGCCAGGGCGTCGTGCTGCTCGCGCGGAATGCCGTCGTCGGTCACCACCACGTCGAGTCGCGAGATCGGGCAGACCGCGCCGAACGCCGTCCTGGCGAACTTGCCCGAGTCGCACGCCACGATCACCCGCCTGGCGGCGGCGATGGCGGCCTGCTTGACGGCCACCTCCGGCAGGTCGTGGGCGGTCAGCCCGTGCTCGGCGGACAGGCCGCAGCAGCCGATCACCGCCGTGTCGAAGCGCAGGGCCTTGATGGAGGTCTCGGTCAGGGGGCCCATGAAGTTCAGCTCGCCCTGCCGTACCTCTCCGCCGGGCAGCACCAGCCGTACGCGCGGCGCCGCGGCCAGCAGCGACACCGACTGGAGCGCCAGCGGGAGCACGGTGAGCCGGCGCTCCAGCAGCGCGCGCGCCACTTCCAGCGCGGTCGTGCCGCCGTCGAGCAGCACCGCCTCGCCGTCGGCGATCAGCCCGGCCACCTCGGCGCCGATCCGCTGTTTGGTCTCGACCGCCTCGCGCTCCCGCACGCCGAACGGCGGCTCCTCGCCGCGCAGCAAGAGGGACAGCGCGCCGCCCCTGACCCTGCGCAGCACGCCCTGCTGGGCCAGCTCGTCCAGGTCGCGGCGGATCGTCATCTCCGACACGCCGTGCTCGGCGGCCAGTTCGGCGACCGAGACGCTGTCGTGGGTGCGGAGGGTGTTCATGATGGACATCACACGTTCCATGTGTTCATACAAACATGATGAATGTGCGCAATACAATGGGGCCATGCGCGCCAGCCGTCTGCTCTCCCTCCTGCTGCTCCTGCAGGCGCGCGGCCGGATGACCGCCACCGACCTGGCCGCGGAGCTGGAGGTGTCGGTCAGGACCGTCTATCGCGATGTCGAGGCGCTGTCGGCCGCCGGCGTGCCGGTCTACGCCGATCGCGGCCCGGCGGGCGGCTACCAACTGCTCGACGGCTACCGCACCCGGTTGACCGGGCTGACGGCCGAGGAGGCGTCGTCGCTGTTCCTGGCCGGCCTCCCGGGGCCGGCGGCCGAGCTGGGGCTGTCCGAGGTGGTGGCGAGCGCTGAGCTGAAACTGCTGGCCGCGCTGCCGCCCGAGCCGCGCTCGCACGCCTCCCGGATGCGCGAGCGCTTCCTGATGGACGTGCCGGGCTGGTATCGCGACGCCGACGACGTGCCGCATCTCAGCGAGGTGGCCGCGGCGGTATGGGAGCAGCGGCGGCTGCGGATGACCTACCGGCGCTGGGGCCAGCAGGACGTCGAGCGGGAGGTGAACCCCTACGGCCTCGTGCTCAAGGGCGGCTCCTGGTATCTGATCGCCGCCCCCGACGGGCAGAGGCCGCGCACCTACCGGGTGGCGCGCATTCTGACGCTGGAGACCCTGCCCGGCGGGTTCGACCGGCCCGAGGGCTTCGACCTCGGCGACTTCTGGCAGGACTACTCACGCGAGTTCCGCGAGCGCATGTACACCGCCGAGGCCGTCATCAAGGTCGCCCCCGGCACGGACAGCCTGCTCGCGTACACGATGGGCAACGACGTCGTCACCGCCGCGCTGGCCGAGGGCGGCGAGCCCGACGCGGAGGGCTGGCGCACGCTCACCGTGCCGATCGAGTCGCTCACGCACGCCCGCTGGCTGCTGCTGCGGCTCGGGGCGAGCGTCGAGGTGCTCGGACCACCCGAACTGCGCGCGCTGATGGCCGAGGCGATCGCGGAGCTCGGAAAAATCTACGGCTGAATCCGGGCGATTCTGCCACGATGCTCCACATGTATCTCATCGCATTCGTGGGCGCGTGCATCTTGGTGGCGATGGTTCCCGGGGTCAGTACGGCGATCATCCTCAGACAGACCCTGCGGGCCGGGCGCGGCTCCGGCCTGGCCGCCACCCTGGGCAACGAGGCCGGCATCCTGATCTGGGGGCTGGCCGCCGCGTTCGGCCTGTCGGCGCTGGTGCTGGCCTCGCAGGTGGCCTATGACGTGATGCGCGTCGCGGGCGCGGTCCTGCTGGTCGTGATGGGCGCGCAGTCGCTCTGGCAGGCCCGCCGCAAGGACTCGCCGCCGGTCGAGGTGGACGCGGTCAGCGGGCGGCGCAGGTCGTTCCTGGCCGGATTCGGGACCTGCCTGGCCAATCCGAAGGCGGCGGTGTTCGCGATGTCGTTCCTGCCGCAGTTCGTGCCGCGCGGGCAGGACGTCCCGCTCACCCTGGTCACGCTCGCCGTCGTCTGGGTGCTCGTGGACCTGCTCTGGTACGGCCTGCTCATCTGGACCGTCGCCAAGGCCAAGGCGTTCCTCGGCCGCCCGGCGGTCAGGCGGCGGCTCGAGCAGGTCTCCGGCGTCGTCCTCATCGGGCTCGGCCTGAGGCTCGTCCTGGATTCGCGATGACCGGCCGCAGGACGACGTTAAGGGGATTACGTTAAGGGGATGACGAACGACCTGGCGACGCTGATGCGGCAGGCGCAGGACGAGGATCCGCTGCGGGCGCTGCAGGCCACCACCGCGCTGCGGCACGAACTCGAGCGCATGGAGGCGGTCCAGGTGCGCCGGGCCAGGGTCGCCGGGCTGCCGTGGGCGCAGATCGCCAACGCGATCGGGGTGAGCAAGCAGGCCGTGCACAAGAAGTACGGCAGGGGCTAGCGTTCGCGCCATTTGCCGAGGAGCTGGGGCAGTTCCCGCTCCACGTACTCGAAGTAGTCGCGCATTCTGGCCAGGTTCGCGCCGGCCGCGGTGCCGTCGCCGCCGACCGCCTCGACCGCGGCCGACGCCTCGCCGGTGATCTGCCGGAAGATCGGCATCTTGGTCAGCGTGAGCTCGTACCAGGCGTCGTCGGGCAGGCGGTAGACGTCGCGGCGGGACCCGGGCACCGGCTCGCGCACCACCAGGCGCATCTGCGTGAGCAGGCGTACCGCGCCGGAGATGGCGGCCGGGCTGACGCCGAGCCGCTCGCCGAGCTCGGCGGCCGTCAGCGTCCGCTCCTCGGCCGCCATCATCGTGAACAGCACCCGCGCGGCCATGGGCGGCAGGCCCCAGTCGGAGAAGATCCGCGCCATCCGCTCGACCGCGTGGCGCACGGCCTCCTCGTCACGACTCACAGGCGGATTCTACCGAGATGCGGGCCACTGCTCCCGTCTTCAGACGGGATCAAGGGCTTCACGAACGGGCGAGGTTCGCCGGCGATCTGAGAGTGGCCGGCCGGGTTCTGGGCGGTCAGTCGGGGGCCTTCACGGTGGCGATGCCGAGCGTGCTGGTCATCGGGAGGATGCCCGCCTCGAAGACGGCTCCCAGGACCGGCTGGATGAGCTGAGCCAGCCGATCGGCGCGCTGCTCGCCCAGTTGCCGCCACGGCTCGGCGGCCAGGTCGTCGGTCATCCGCTCGACCTGGTCGCGCAGTGCCCGGCCCTGGTCGGTGGCCTGGCCGTCGGTGTCCACCAGGCCGCGCCCGGCCAGCCGGTCCTGGGCGGCGGCCCACTCGCTCTCGCTCCAGCCGCGCCCGGCGAAGTTGGCCACCGGGGCGCCGCCGATCGCGGCCAAGGAGACCAGCGACTCGCACGGGTCCAGTTCCGCCGCCTGGAGCGCCACCAGGTGGCCGTCGCCGCGGTGCTCGCGCAGCACGGTGGCGGCGTGCCAGAGCACCAGGTGCGGCTCATCGGGCCAGGGCAGGTCCAGGTTGGCGGCGGCGAACGGCCGTCCGCCCACCGTCACGCTCTCAGCCACCTGCCGGGCCAGCTCAGCGGCCTCGCCGAGCGCCTCGACCTTGTCGCCGAGCATGGTCCGGTAAGTACGGTCCACGGCCCGATGGCGGGCTCGCAGCACCTCTTCGGGGCTCGCGGTGTCCCAGACGGCCGGAACATGTTCGGCGATCGTCCGCGGGCTGAAGCTGTAATAGGTGGCGAAGGCCAGGTTCGTGCCCGCACGGCCCAACGGCGCGGTGCGGTAGGCGAAGTAGCTCGGCCAGCGCGACTCCACGTCGTAGCCGATCGCCGCCGCCTCCTCGAAGGCCTGCGGCGAGAAGTACAGCGCCGCGTGGATCGGCTCCAACTGGTGCCACATGCGCCGGGCGACTCTTCCATCGATGGACATGCCGATTCCTCACTGTCTAGGTAGGCTACGACAGTGACGATAGACTCCTGGCGCATCACTGGTCAATCGCAAATAGACAGTTATGTTGGCCGGTGGGTGGAGCTCGCCGTCCTCCTGGTGAACGTACTGGCCGTGGGTGAGGCGCATGGGCGCGACCTTGAGCCGCCGGCCGACGGGGCCGCGCGCCGTGCCGCCGTACTCGATGCCACGGCGCGCCTTGAGCGGACGCCCGCCGCAGCGCTGACCGCCGCCGACGCCGACCACCTGGCGGACGTGGCCACCGAGCTGCGGCCCGTCTTCGGCGGCGGTCCCGATTCCGTCGCGTCGCTCAACAAGCTGCTGGTGCGGTACGCGGCCGTCGCCCACCTGAGCGGCGAGCCGCCCAGGCTGGCCTTCCATCAGCCGGGGGCCTCGCTGGTCGACGCCTGGGCCGCCGACATCGGCACCGCCCTGGCCATGGTGATCGGGGTGGGGCAGGGGGTACGGCTCCGCTCGTGCGAGGCGGACGGCTGTTCGCTGGTCTTCTTCGACGTGACGCGTAACGCCTCGCGGCGCTTCTGCGGGCTGTCGTGCCAGAACCGCGCCAAGGCCAGCGCGTACCGCGCCCGGCGGCGGGCCTAGCGAGGGCCGGCCGGGGAGGCTATCGGCGGGCGAGCGCGAGGGGCAGTACGACGTGGTCCACGAGTCGCCGGGCCAGTTCGCCGTCGACGGGCTCGCCGCTCACCAGCGCCCGGAAGAACAGGACCGCCGGGCCCACCTGCCACAGCAGGTCGGTGTCGGCGCTGCGGGACAGCTCGCCCCTGGCCCAGGCCCGCTCGAACACCTCCAGCGTCAACCGGCGCCGGGTCGCGACGTAGTTCTGCTGCACCGCGCGGGCCAGGTCGGCGTTGTGCGGGAGCTCGCCGACCAGCCCGGCGACGACGTCGCCCAGGCGGGCCAGCTCGCCCACCAGCGACTCCATCAGCCCGAGCAGATCGGCCCGCAGCTCACCCGTGTCGGGCGCCACCGGCGTGGTGGAGACGGCGTTGACGAACGCCGCCACCACCAGTTCCGCCTTGGACGGCCAGCGCCGGTAGACGGTGTGCTTGCCCGCCTTCGCGCGTGCGGCCACGGCGTCGATGGTCAGCCGGTCGTAGCCGGTTTCACGCAGCACATCGAGCACGACGCCGAGCAACTCGGCCTCGCGCGCCGGCCCGCCCCGCAAGGGCGTCACGGACATGACTTCAAGAGTAGGCGTCAGCGCTGCCGGACTGTCAGGTCCATAGTGATGTAGTCACTGTCACCATCGCTGACCTTCGTCACCTTGACGAGACCGATCGTGCTCTGGCCGAAGACGCACACGAGTCTGCCTTTGGCCTGGTCGGCTTCATAGCTGTCCCTGTACTTGGTGTTGTGCACGGCCGTGACGGCCGCGCCCGCCACGACGCCGAGCCCGAACGTACGGCGCGTGCGGGCCGGGGAGGCGAGTGGCGGGGCGATTACCAACATCTCTTCGCGAAGAAGTGTTTGCGAAGAGATGTTGGCAATCTAAGGTGGGGGCATGACGTCAGTCGTAGTTCTCGATGCCAAGGGCCTGCGGGCCCTCGCCCACCCGGTGCGGGTGGAACTGGTCCAGTTGCTGCGCAAGTACGGTCCTTCGACGGCCACCCGGCTGGCCGAGCGCCTCGGCGTCAACTCCGGTACGGCCAGCTACCACCTGCGCAGGCTGGCGGCGGCGGGCTTCGTCGAGGAGGACACCGAACGCGGGAACGCGCGGGAGCGGTGGTGGCGGGCGGTGCACGAGGTGACCCGGCTGACCTCCAGCGACGTGGCCAGGCAGGAGCCCGAGGCGCTGATGGCGTACCTGCGCTCCGTGGCCGCCGCGCACAGCCTGCTGACCCAGCGTGCGCTGAACGAACTGCAGACCATGCCCCGCCCCTGGTTCGACGCCTTGGACATCAGCCATTGGGCACTCCGCCTCACCTCGGACGAGGCGGGGCGGCTGCGCGAGGAGCTGCTGTCCGTGATCGACCGCTATCGGCGCGACGCGTCCGAGGAGCCGGCTGAGGGTGCCGAACGGGTTTCGCTGGTCATGCACCTGCTGCCGGAACCGGACGGATCGGAGGCGGATCTGCCATGACTCCTCCTGTGGCCGGGCGGTCCTTACGCCCCCTGGCCGGCGTCCTGGCCGCCATGGCGATGTCGCTGACCGGCACCCGGGTCTCAGCCATCGCGCTGCCGTGGTTCGTGCTCGTCACGACCGGCAGCGCCGCCATGACCGGGCTCGTGGCCTTCTGCGAGATGGCTCCGTACGTCCTGGTCAAGCTGCTCGCGGGGCCGCTGGTCGATCACCTGGGACCGCGCCGGGTCTCGTGGGTCGGTGACGTGGTGGGCGCCGCCGGAGCCGGGACCGTGGCGCTGCTGCACGCGCTCGACCTGCTGGCCTTCCCGGTGTTGCTCGGCCTGGTGGCGCTGATCGGCGCGGCTCGCGGACCCGGCGACCTGGCCAAGGAGATCATGGTGCCGGAGGCGGCCGAACGTGGCCGGATACCGCTGGAGCGGGCCGCGGCGCTGTCGGGCGTGACCGAACGCCTGGCCGCCACCCTGGGCCCGGCGATGGGCGGGGCGCTGGTGGCGTTGGCCGGTCCGCTGGTGGGGCTGGCGCTCAGCGGGGCCTGCTTCGCGCTCGGCTCCGTCGTCATCGTGTGGACGCTGCCACGCGCCCAGGCACCGGAGGCGGTCGCTCAGACGGCAGACAATCAGGGCGCCGCTCCAGTGCCGGAGGCTGGCGGGCCGAGCCCCGTACGGGAGCCTGGCGAGGGCCCGGTCCGTGATTCGGCGGATGGTGAGGGGGAGCGGGCGGCGGGCTACTGGCGGCGGTTCGCCGAAGGGGTCGCCTTTCTGCGCGCCGAGCCGATGCTGCTGGCCCTCACCCTCATGGTCGCCGTGACGAACCTGCTGGACGCCGCGTTCGCGCAGGTACTCGTGCCGGTGTGGGCCCGGGAGTCCGGCCACGGCCCGGCCGTGATCGGGCTGAACAGCGCCGTCATGGGATTGGCGGCGGTCGGCGGGAGCCTGGTGGCCGCCGCGGTGGCGCACCGGATGCCGCGGCGGGCGGTGTTCTTCGTGGCCTTCCTGGTGGCGGGGCCGCCGAGGTACCTGGTCCTGGCGATGGACGCGCCGGTGTGGGTGATGCTGGTCGTGTTCGCGGTGAGCGGGCTCGGCGGAGGGCTCATCAACCCGATTCTGGGCGCCATCCTCTTCGAGCGGGTGCCGCGCCGGCTGCTGGGGCGGGTCAACGCGCTGGGAGACTCGCTGGCCTGGGCCGGGATTCCACTGGGCGGGCTCATGGCCGGCGCGGCGGTGGCCGCCGCCGGACTGTCACCGGTGCTGGTCACGTGCGGGGCGGTCTATTTCCTCACCATTGGGCTGACCGGGTTGCGCCGTGAATGGCGGCAGATGGACCAGTCTCGTGGTGTGGGCTCGCCCTCGGCGCCGGCATCAGTGGAGAGCAGCCGCAGCCCATGACCGGGCGGGGGATGCCAGCCCCGACGGCCTGTCCGGCGAGCACTAATCTGTGGACGTGTCCTCCTACCTCACCCTCAGCGCCGCCATCGAGCACGAGACGGAGGCCCGCCGCTCCCGTTTCGTCTGCGCGCTCGCCCCGGCGAGGACACCCGCGGAAGCCTCGGCCTTCATCACCGAGCGCCGCCACCTGCACCCGAGCGCCTCCCACAACTGCACGGCCTACGTGATCGGCGACGACCGGAAGGGCGACGACGACGGCGAACCAGGCGGCACCGCGGGCACGCCCATGCTCCAGGCCCTGACCGGCAGAGGCTTCAACGACGTGGTGGCGGTGGTGACCCGCTACTTCGGCGGCACCCTCCTGGGCGCGGGCGGCCTGGTCCGCGCCTACAGCTCCGCGGTGACGGAGACCCTGGACCAGGCGGTACCGATCCGGATGATCCCGGCGATGCTCATGGAAGTAACAGTGGCCCACGACCAGGCGGGCCGCATAGAGAACGACCTACGGGCATCGAGACACCCGATCAGGGAGGTGTCCTACGGCAGCAAGGTCGTCTTCACGGTGGCGGTGGCGGACGACGAGACGGCGACCTTCACGGACTGGCTGGCCACCCTGACGGCAGGCAGGGCCCAGGTGACACCGGGCAACAGAATCCACGTAGCTGGTTAAGAACGCGGCCGTAACGGCGGCCGACCCCGTGCGGGCTCAGCGGCCGTGTCCCTGGAGGCCCTCAGCCACGTACGGCGTCTGGGCCCTACCGTGCTTGCCGTAACAAAAAACGCCGTAACAAAAACGCCGCGACAACGACCTGGAAAGTCACCCCTCGAGGGCGTACTGCATGACGCGGAACTTCGCTTGCGCCTCGGCGAGTTCGGAGCTCGGGTCGGAGTCGCCCATGATGCCGGCGCCCGCGAACAGCCGCGCCCGGCGCCCCCGGACGATCCCCGACCGCAGCGCGATCCCCCACTCCCCGTCCCCGTGCGCGTCGATCCACCCGACCGGCCCCGCGTAGCCCGCGCGGTCCATCCCCTCCAGCTCCCGGATCACCTTGATGGCGGTGTCGGTGGGCGTGCCGCCCACGGCCGCGGTCGGGTGCATGGCGGCGACCACGTCGAGCACCGACGCGCCGTCGGCCAGGCGTCCGGTGACGTGGCTGGCCAGGTGCTGGACGTTGGGCAGCATGAGCAGCTCCGGCTCGTCGGGCGTCTGCAGCGACGAGCACAGCGGGGCGAGCGTCTCGCGTACGGACGCGATCGCGCACTCGTGCTCGTGCCGGTCCTTGGCCGAGGCGAACAGCGCCGCGCCGCGCGCCAGGTCGTCGGCCGGGCCGGTGCCGCGCGGCGTGGTGCCGGCCAGGACGAGCGACTCGATCTCCTTGCCGGTGCGCCGGATGAGCAGCTCGGGGGTGGCGCCGACGAGGCCGGCGACGGAGAAGGTGTAGCAGTCGGGATAGCGCTGCGCGAGGCGGTCGAGCAGGAGGCGTACGTCGATCGGCCGCTCGGCCGTGGCGATCAGGTCGCGGGCCAGGACGACCTTCTCCAGTTCGCCCTCGCGGATGCGCCGGGAGGCCTGGGCGACGACATGCTCCCATTCGGGGGCGGACAGGCTGCCGTCGCCGTAGCTGATGCGGCCCGGATCGCGTACGGGAGCGAGGGGTTCGAGGCGCGCGTCGCCGATGGTGGTGAGCCAGGCGCGGCCGTCACGCCGGGCGAGCACGGCCTGCGGCACGACGAGGACGGAGCCGGCGGCGTTCTCGTCGAAGGTGAAGGAGCCGAAGGCGACGGGCCCGACGCCGGGCACGCCACCGGGACCGTCGAGGTAGGCGTCCATGTGGGCGTCGCCGAACAGGTCGGCGAGCCACCGGCTCGCCCAGGCGAACCGGTCGGGACCTGCGGGAACGGCCACCCGCGCGGCCTCACCCCAGCCGACGAGTCCTTCGCCGTGCCTGATCCAGGCGTAAGGGGCGGCGGTCCGGGGCAGGGAGGCCAGCAAGTCACCGGGGTCACCTATGGGGGTGGTGCGAACCGGTAGCGGGCGGGTTGTTCCGAGCGCGACACTCACCCAGACACTCTATGCGGGAACTGAACACGTTCGACTGGGACCCCCGTGAATGACCGGTTACGGTCAATGAACCCAGATAAAGGGGGAACCCGCATGATATTCGGAGCATCCCCATCGGATCAGGACTGTCAAGCAGCGATATGAACACGGTCCCGAGATGGCAGATGTTGCCTTAACGACATAGTCGGCCTCCGCGCCCATCCCTACTTTGGGCCGCATGATCACTCGTCTCACACCCCTCTTCGCCGCTGCCCTCGTTCTCCTCGGCTCCGGTACGGCCCACGCGTCCTCGGCGGAGCCCGTCCCAGAGGTCATGGCGGCGTTGGGAGACTCGGTCTCAGCGGGGTTCAACGCGTGCGGCTGGTACGTCTCGTGCACCTCCCGCTCCTGGTCGGCGGGGGACAACGCCGAGGTGAGCAGCCATTACCTGCGACTGGCCGGGCTGAGCCGGTCGATCATGGGGCACAACCGCAACTTCGCGGTGCCCGGGTCGACGAGCGCGGACCTGATGGGTCAGGTGAAGCAGGCGATCACCGCCAAGGCGACATACGTCACAATCCTCATCGGCGCCCAGGACGCCTGCAAACCGGCGGAGAAGGACATGACGCCTGTGCGGGTCTACCGGCAGCGGCTCGACGCGGCTCTGGCGGAGTTGCGGGCCGGGGTGCCGGGGGTCAGGGTGTTCTTCGCCAGCATTCCCGACCTGCGCCGGTTGTGGCAGGTCGGCAAGAGTAACGCCCTGGCGCGCACGTTCTGGACGCTCGGCAGGATCTGCCCCACGATGCTCGCCTCCCCTTCGTCGGCCAAGCCCGCGGACGTGGCGCGGCGGGCCCGGGTACGCGCGCGGGTGATGGACTACAACCACGAGGCCGCCGAGGCGTGCGCGACGCTCGGACCCGCGTGCCGTACGGACGGGGGCGCGGTGTTCGCCTACCCGTTCACGCTCGACCACATCAGCAAGTGGGACTACTTCCACCCCAACGCCCAGGGACAGCGGACCCTGGCGCAGTTGACGTTCAAGAACGGTTTCGAGTGGATCGACGTGCTCTGAGGCGGGCTCTGAGCTGTGCTCTGAGCGGCGCTGGTCATCTGTGCGGCGGCGGTCAGCGGCACTGGGCGAGCATGGCGTTCTTGTCCGCGCGGGTGACGGGCAGGTCGTACTTGAGCGCGACCTGGGCGAAGCGGGTGACGTAGGCGCAGCGGATACGGTGTTGCGGCGGCAGCCAGCCCGCCGGTCCCGAGGCGTCCTTCTGCTCGTTGGCGGCGCCGTAGACGGGCAGCAGGTTGAGCGGGTCGTTGGCGAAGTCGAGGCGCTTGGACATCGACCAGCGCGGCGTGCCCATCCGCCAGCCGTAGGCGAGCGGGATGACATGGTCGACCTGGATCTCGTCGGCGTGGTCCTTGCGCCATTCGATGGTCCGGCCGGTGTAGGGGTCGGTCAGGATGAGGGAGACGACCTCGCAGCGGGAGCCCTGGCGATACTTGACGTCCTGGCCGTCGCGGGCGAGCAGGTCGTCGCGGGTGCGGCAGCCGTTGCGGGCGTACGGGACGCCGGTGGCGGTGTCGGCCCAGTTGTCGCCGTACCTGGTCCGCTCGTAGCCGGTCTTGGGGCCGCGGCCCTTGACCCGGAGCCGCTTGATGAGGGTGCGGGCGCTGGCCCGGTCGGCGTCGGTGGCGATGGGGGCGAGTCCTGGGCGGGTTCCGCTGGTGTTGGTGAGCGGGCTGGCCGCGGTGGCCGGGCTGGTCTTGGTGCCGCCGACGAGGGAGACGACCAGCACGCCCCCTACCAGGAGGGCGATCGTTTCCTTTGTGCTCAAGTACGCCTCCGGGATTCTTGGGCACAGGTTCTCTAGAGATCAATTCCCGACATTGCGGTGTTTGACACGGTGAGAGGTTTGAGGCGGCAGAGGGAGGGGTGTATGGCGCACGGTCCTGTTGATCCGGATGCTCCATGCCTCCGGAGGCAGCGGGCGGAAAAGGCGGTGGCCGTTTCTCTGTTGCGGAGTAATGATGTAAGCAACTGAGAAGGGTGTCGTCATGGATGATTACTCCCGCGTCGTCTCCTCGGTGGCGGCCGAGCTGCTGCCGAAGGTGGCCAGCGTTCGGGCGGACCGGGGCAGCGGGTCGGCGGTGGTCTTCACGGCCGACGGGTTCCTGCTGACGAACGCGCACGTGGTGGGCTCGTCGAGGGCGGGCACGGTGGCGTTCGCCGACGGGTCCTCGGGTGAGTTCCTGGTGGTGGGGCGCGACCCGCTGTCCGATCTGGCGGTGATCAGGGCGCAGGTGCCCACGCCCGAGCCCGCCGTCCTGGGCGACAGCGACGAGCTGGTGGTGGGACAGCTCGTGGTGGCGGTGGGCAGCCCGCTGGGGCTGGCCGGTTCGGTGACGGCCGGCGTGGTGTCGGGACTGGGACGGTCGTTACCGGCCCGGAGCGGTCAGGCCGTACGCCTCATCGAGGACGTGATCCAGACCGACGCGGCGCTGAACCCCGGCAACTCGGGAGGGGCGCTGGCCGACTCGCGGGCGCGGGTGGTCGGCGTCAACACGGCCGTGGCCGGCGTCGGGGTCGGGCTGGCCGTGCCGGTCAACAGCACGACGCGGGCGATCATCGCCACGCTGATCAAGGACGGCCGGGTACGCCGGGCCTACCTCGGGCTGGTGACCTCGCCGGCGCCGCTGAGCGAGCCGCTGCGGCGGCGGACCGGCCAGGACAGCGCGCTGCGGGTGATGGAGGTGATGCACGGATCGCCCGCAGACCGGGCCGGCCTGCGGGCGGGGGATCTGGTGCTGAGCGCCGACCGCCATCCGGTGGGCGACGCGCAGAGCCTGCAGCGGCTGATGTTCGCCGAGGCGATCGGGCGGCCCCTGCCGATCACGGTCCACCGCAACGGGGCGCTGGTGGACGTCATCGCGGAGCCGGTCGAGCTGACGAGCCGTACCTGACCGGCGTGGCGAGCGGTACCTAGAACCACTCCGGCCGCCCCGACGCTCGGCCCTGTGACGTCCGCCCGGAACGATCGGGGGCGCGGACGTCGTCAGCCGGCCGTCAGGAGGACCGCGGAGTCCGCGCGGGCTCGGCCGCCATCGGTGCGGATTCCGCGGGTGCCGGTTCGGCCGAGGCCGGTTCCGCGGGCGCGGGCGCGGGCGGCGTCGGCTTGACGTAGGTGCCGTTGCGGCGGGCCAGGAGCTCCTCGAACAAGGCGTCCCACTGCGCGCCGATGACGTCCACGTCGTACGTGTGCGCCGTCTCCAGCGCCCCGGCCGCCAGGCGGCGGCGCAGTTCCTCGTCCTCGATGACGCGCAGGAGCGAGGTGGCGAGGTTGGCGTTGGTACGCGGCTTGACCAGCAGCCCGTCGACCTCGTCGGTGATCATTTCCTTCGGCCCGTGCGGGCTGTTGAAGCTGACGATGGCCAGCCCCTTGGCCATCGCCTCCAGGATGGTCATCGGGAAGCCCTCGTGGCGCGAGCTGAGCACGAAGACGGACGCCTTCTCCAGCTCGGCGCCGACGTCGGAGGTGGCGCCGGGCAGCTCGATCTGGCCTTCGAGACCCGCGTCGATCACCTGCTGGCGCAGGTTGTCCTCCTGGGGGCCGGCGCCGAAGATGCGCAGCTTCCAGTCGGGGTGGGTCTTGGCGACCTCTTCCCAGGCGACGATGAGCCGGTGGAAGCCCTTGAGGCGGGTCAGCCGGCCGACGGCGATGACGACCTTGGAGTCGAGCTTGGCCACGTCGCCGGTCATCGGCGGTACGGCGTTCGGGATGCGGATCAGCCGCTTCGGCTTCTTGGGCAGCGCGGCGCGATAGTCACGCAGGTCGGCCTTGGTGAGGGTGGCCAGGGCGTCGAAGCGGCGGTAGCGCCACTTGATCAGCTCCTGCACCGCCTCCGGCTGGGTGCGCAGCGCGACGTGCTCCTGGCCGATGGTGATGACGCTCGGCAGCGCTAACTGGGCCATCGCCAGGTTGAGGCCGGGCCTGGTGGAGATGAGGATCCCGGTGTCGAGCGAGCGGATGTAGCGGGCCAGCTTGAGGTCGGTCCAGAGGTTGAAGCGGTGGAACGCCGACTCCTCGGGCGGGATGATCTTGCTCGGCCTCTTCGACAGCATCGCGCGCACCGGGTCCGGGCCGGGGTTCAGCCGGTCGTCCAGGAAGCGGAACTTGACCCGCGGGTCGATCGGGAAGAAGGGCTCCTCGGCCTCCTTCAAGATGCTGACGATCTCCACGTCGTGGTTCTCGGCCAGATAACTGGCGAGGTTGAAGACGGTCCTGATCGTGCCGCCCATGCCGTACGCGTGCAGGATCAGAATCCTGACCTTGTCCGTGGACGGCGGCGGCGCCTTGCGCACCTTGCGGCGGTTGTAGCCCTTGTACAGCCGGACCATCGCCGA
Organism: Nonomuraea sp. NPDC049158; assembly: GCF_040648335.1. NCBI lineage: Bacteria > Bacillati > Actinomycetota > Actinomycetes > Streptosporangiales > Streptosporangiaceae > Nonomuraea > Nonomuraea sp. NPDC049158. The sequence continues at coordinate 104,796 of NZ_JBEZDM010000024.1, read as the reverse complement.
CCTGCCCTTGCGTGCCAGTGCGCGCACCTGAGAAGTCCCCCTTGAACCGAGAGTGTCACTACACAAGTGGCCAGTGGCGATCTGTGCGAATTCGCCACCGGCCTATTGTCCCGCTTCGGTGGAGTGTCCTGTCCATCCCCGAGGACTAACCCCACGCATGATCTATAGACGTTGCAAATCCTCTTAAGGTTGCATCCGTGGCCGATGTATTGGATCCGGAGTGTGCGGGGGGTGTTCGGCCAGCAGCCCGAGTATCACGTCGATGGCCTTCTCGAGCTGGGTGTCCGTGCCCGCCGCGTAGTCCTGCGGGGTGATGTCGATCTCTATGTCCGGGTCCGTGCCGTAGTTCTCGACCTGCCAGCCGACGTCGTCGAAGGCGAAGGAGAACTCTGGCTGTGTGGTGACGGTGCCGTCGGCCAGCCGGTGCCGCGGCCAGATGCCGATGACCCCGCCCCAGGTTCGCTTGCCGACGAGCGGGCCGAGGCCGCGCAGCTTGAAGGTGTGGCTGAAGATGTCGCCGTCGGAGCCGGCCCATTCGTTGGTGATGGCGACCAGCGGGCCACGCGTCGACTCCGGCGGGTAGGGCTCGGGATCGCCCCAGCGGGGATAGTCGTAGCCGAGTCGGCGGCGGGCCAGCTTCTCCAGCAGCAGCGCCGAGACGTCGCCGCCGCCGTTGAAGCGGACGTCGACGATGAGCGCCTCACGGTCGTGCTCGGCCAGGAAGCCGCGGTGGAACTCGGCGAACCCCTCGGTGCCCATATCGGGAATGTGCACGTATCCGACGCGGCCGTCCGAGCGCTGATGGCAGCGGGCGCGGTTGAGGTTGACCCAGTCGCGGTAACGGGCGGGCCCCTCGTCGGCGATGGCGCGTACGACGGCGGTGAAGACGCGCTCGTCGCGGCGCAGGGTCAGCTCGACCTCCTCGTCGGCCTGGTTGACCAGGCGTTCGTTGGGGGTGGCGGTCTCGCCGATGGGGGCGCCGTTGATGGCCAGGACCGCGTCGCCCGGCCGTACGTCCAGGCCGATCCGGTTGAGTGGCGAGGTGGCCTCGGGGTTCCAGGCGTCGCCGGTGACGATGGCGCCGATGTGGTAGACGCCGTCGCGATAGTCCCAGTCGACGCCGAGCTTGCCCTGCGCGTAGTCGGGGCCGGGCCGGTACTCGCCGCCGCTCTCGTAGGCGTGACTGGTGGCCAGCTCCCCGTGGAGCTCCCACAGCAGGTCGGAGAACTCGCCTCGGGTGCTGACGCGTTCGACGAGCGGCAGGTAGCGCTCGTAGACGGCGTGCCAGTCGATGCCGGCCATGTCCTCGGTCCAGAAGTTCTCGAGCTGCAGGCGCCACGCTTCGCGGAACATCTGCCGCCATTCCGCCGCCGGGCAGACCGACACCTTGATCCGGGACAGGTCGATCCACCCGGTTTCGCGGCCCGGGCTGTCGCCGTCGTCGTCGGGCGTCTCGGTGGCCTTCAGCACGCGCAGCCGGTCGCCCGCCCGATACAGGAGCGTCTTGTGATCGCGGCCCAGCTCGAAGTCGCTGACGCCGCGGGCGAAGGTCTCGCGCTCACCCTTGGTGAAGTCGTACAGGTCCAGGATGCTCTCACCCTGCAGCGGGCTGCTGAGGATGAGTGCCTTGCCCGGCAGCCCGGCGACGCGCTCGTAGCGGCCTTCCGGCAGGGGGAACGGGGTGACGCGGCGGGCCAGGCCGTCGAGGTCGACGCGCAGCGGCTCGGGCTCGCCCTCCTCCTCCTCCTCTTCCTCCTCGTCGTCCTTCGCTCCCAGAGGGCGGGGGGTCGGGACGAACGGGTCGGGGACGTCCCGCCGCAGCGCGATGGCGTAGGGGCGGGTGCCGAGGGGGAAGCCGAGGTCGAACTGGAGCTGGTCGTAGACGGGGGAGAAGACGCGCTGGCCGATGAAGTAGAGATAGCGGCCGCGCGGGTCGAAGGCGGGACGGGAGTCTTCGAGCAGGGGCTCGGTGGCGGCGACGGTCTGGCCGGTCGCGGGGTGGTGCAGCATGATCGCGGCGGTGTGGGCGTTCAGCGGCGTGGCGTACGCCAGCCAATGGCCGTCGTGCGACCAGGCGGGGTCCGCGGGCGGGCCGTGCGGGTTGGCCTCGACGAGCACGGCCCGCCCGGTGGCCAGATCGACGAGGTGCAGCTCGTCGCGGTGGTTGGTCACGGCGACGCGGTCGTGGGCGGGATCGGGCACCAACGCGGTGATCCGCCCGAGCCGGGCGATCTCCGGGGCGGCCGGGTCGCCGAGGATGACCAGCTGCTCCTCGTCACCGTCGTCGCTGGCGGCGGCGATGAGGCGGTGGCCGTCGTTGAGGAAGGTCAGGAAGCGGTAGCGGACGCCGTCGGGCTCGCCGTGCTGGCGGACCGGCCCTTCCCAACCGGCCATGGTGTACGCCTTGCCGCGCGCGGTGACGGCCAGGGCGCTGCCGTCGGGAGTGAGCGTGGCGCTCTCGAGGTAGTCGTCGGCCTCGACGAACCTGCGGTTGCGCTGGGTCCTGGAGCTGGCCAGCCGTACGTCGATCCGCTGGGGCGCGTCCTCGGGATCGAGCAGGTAGAGGTCGGCGCCCGCGTGGTAGACGAGGCGGTGGCCGTCACCGGACAGATTGCGGGCGTAGTAGTCGTCGTGGTGGGTGTGCTTGCGCAGGTCGTCGCCGTCCGGCGTGCAGGAGTACACGTTGCCGACGCCCTCGTGGTCGGACAGGAAGCAGACGCGGTCACCGCTCCAGCAGGGGGAGGCCAGGTTGCCGGGCAGCCGGATGAGCCGGCGGAAGCGGCCTTCGCCGTCGGGGTCGATCCACAGGTCGCCGACGGTGCCGCCGCGGTACCTCTTCCAGCGCGCGGGATCGGCGGTGTTGCGGCCCAGGACGATCATGCCGCGGGGGCCGTGGGCGATGGAGTCCGCCGGCCCGTACGGCAGGCGGTGCGGCACGCCGCCCGGCGCGACCCGGTGCAGCCACTTGCGGCCCTCGAACGGCTGGCACTCGTCGCTGGCGTACAGGATGCGGCCCTCGGGGTCCCAGCCGGTCACCGTGCAGCGGGCTCCGTGATAGGTGACCCGCCGGGCCGCGCCCCCGTCGGCGGGCATGACGTACACCTCTTCCGGGCCCTCCTCGCGCCCGACGAAGGCGAGCTGGTCGCCGCGCGGCGAGATGCGCGGATAGCCGGCTTCGGCGAGCCCGGCGGTCAGACGGAAGGCGCGTCCCCCGAGGGCGGAGACCATCCACAGGTCGTCCTCGGCCGCGAAGACGACGACGTCCTGGAAGATGGCGGGGAAGCGCAGATAGGCGGACATGTGTGCTCCGTGATCAGGCAGCCGGGACTCCGGCCGCGGCTGCCTGATCCTTTCACCGCGTCAAGCCACGTCCGGCTTCCTGGGCTCCTTCTTGGCGTCCTTGGCGTCCTTGTCCTGGCGGGCGGGCTTGATCGTCTGTTTCTTGGTCTTGCCGGCCTTGGCGGCCGGCTTCTTGTTCGTCTGAGCCATGGTTCCCCCTGAACGGATGATGTGGGATAAGTACATCAACCGCCTTAGTACCCATTTCCGGCAGAAAACCGACATATGAACTAACTGTCAGCGGATGAACAGTCACATATCGTTACCGTCGGGCGGGGCGGTCGCCGAAGGGCCGCGACCACCACACACCCTCGCCATGCGACAGGCCGGGCAACGCCAGCTCGAACTCGCGCACCGCCACGGCCGGGATGTCGCCGCTGACCAACCACACCGCCTCCCGGCGTACGGCATCGGCCACCACGGCGCCCAGAGCCGCCAGCCGTACGGTCGCCGCGCTCAGCGACTCCGGCGGCACCTCCAGCTCGAAGCGGTGGCACGGCTCGTACACCCGGGTGCCCGCCTGGCGCAGCGCCCGCCGCAGCACGTTCGTCGTCCGCCCCCGGAAGTCGGCCGCCGTGGTGATCGGGCTGTCATAACCGGTTCTGGTCAGCGTGACCAGGAGGTCGGTGACCGGCCAGCCGTGCGGGCCCTCGGACAGCGTGTCGCGTACGGTGTCCTCGATGGCCCGGTGGAAGGCCAGCGGCAGCGACCCCAGATCCACGCCCAGCCGGTATCCGACACCGGACCCGATGGCGGCCGGCTCCACCCGCAGGCCGACGGTGGCGACGAAGTCGTTGCGGCCGTGGCGCATGATCTCCTCGACGACCTCCGCCCGGCGCGCGGGCCGTTCGAGATAGACGGGCCGGGTCGGCTCGAACACCGCCTCCACCCCGAACTCCGCGGCCAGCGTCTCGGCGATGACCTCCTTCTGCACCTCCCCGTAGAGGAGGACCGACGTCTGGCCGCCGGGCAGGGCGCGGGTGCCGATCAGCGGGTCCTGCTCGGCCAGGGCGGCGAGCGCGGCATGCAACCGACCCTCCTGCCCGGCAACCCGCGGCCTGACCACCGTCTCCAGACTGGGCGCCGGGAAGTGCCCACCCTTGGACGCGTCGTCTGGCGAGGTGCCGGGGCGGCCACCTGGTGAGGTGCTGAGGCGGCTGTTTGGCGGGGTGCCGAGGTGGTCGCCGACCCGGACCTCGGGCACGCCCCATACCTTCGCGATGTCCCCGGCCACCGCCTGCGACTCCGCCGACCCGGCCACGCGCACCGCGGTCGGCCGCCCACCGTACTCCTCCACCGTCCCGTCGCGGCGCAGGCGATGGAAGGCCACCCGCTGCCGCGCCCGCAGCACGCCGGACCGCATCCGCAGATAGGCGACCTTCTCCCCGGCGGCGCCCCGCTCGATCGCGAACACCGTCCCCCCGAGCACCTCACCCGAGGCGGCCGTGCCCGAGGCGGCCGTGCTCAAGTCGGGCGTGCTTGCCACAGCTGTGCCCGACTCGGCCGTGCTTGCCACGGCTGTGGCCGCCCCGGGCGTGCCCGGCAGGGCCGTGGCGGGCAGCAGCCGGAACCCGTCGAGCAGATCACCGACACCCCGCCCGGTCATCGCCGACCCGAACAGCACCGGATGCAGCACCCCGTCGGCGCACTGCCGGGCCATCGCCGCCCATACCTGCCGACCGCTCGGCGCCCGCCCCTCGACGAGCGACTCCAGGATGCCGTCGTCATGCTCGGCCAGCATCTCGGCCACCTCACTGCCAAGGAGAGAATCGGCCACCTCACCGCCAAGGGCGGAATCGCCGGAACCGTCCGCCTCGTCCAGGCCGACGATGCAGCGCGTGCGGGCGTCCGGGCCGCCGATCTGTTCCACGGTGTTCAAGGCGACGGTGTACGGCGAGAGCCACCGCCGGATGTCGTCCAGCAACTCCCGCTCCCGGGCCCCGGCCCGGTCGATCTTGTTGACGAAGATCAGCGTAGGCACCCGCAGCCTGCGCAGCGTCTTCATCAGCAGCCGCGAGTGCGGCTGAACCCCTTCGACGGCCGACAGCACCAGCACGGCGCCATCGAGCACGCCGAGCGCGCGTTCGACCTCGGCCACGAAGTCGGCGTGGCCGGGTGTGTCGATGAGGTTGACCCGTAGGTCGCCCACGGTGAAGGAGGCGACGGCGGTGCGGATGGTGATGCCGCGGCGCCGCTCGATGGCCCCGCTGTCGGTCTGTGTGCTGCCGTCGTCGACGTTGCCCAGCCGGTCGATCGCGCCGGTCCGGAACAGCAGCCGCTCGGTCAGGCTGGTCTTACCCGCGTCTACGTGCGCGAGGATGCCGATGTTGAGGATGTACATGCCTGGTCGAAGCCTCGAGAACTCTCGTGCCAATGGGGCGCTGGGAGACTCGAAGGCACCGCATTACATGCTCCTGCTGGTCGACGTCAGAAACGGCCTCATGATGTCACCCGCGTCGGCCGCACTGCCAGCGATTTATTCGCGGCTCACTCGCCCGTCGGCCCGGACAGGCCGAGCAGCCGCGCAGTCACAGGCCGGAGAGGCTGAGTTGGTCGCGCCTCGCCGGTCGGAGGGGCTGGCCTGCCGCACCGTCACAGGCCATGCAGGTCGACCTGCCGCACCGTCACAGGCCGGGGAGGCTGAGTTGCCGCGCCGTCGGGGCGGGCCGGGCCTGTGGAGCGGGCTCGGGGTGGGCCGGTGGCGCGAGCTCGGCGCGTGGCGGGAGGCGGCGGGCTGAAGCCGCGGTCGCCCGGCCGACACCGTGGCGTCGGGCCAGCTCCTTGACCTGGTCGGTGATGCGCTGCTGATAGGCCTGCGGAGCGTACGCGCCCCTTCCGTACAGCTCCAGATAGCGCGGCACGAGCCGAGGATGCTCGCGCGACAGCCACCCCAGCCACCACTCGCGCGCCCCGGGCCGCAGGTGCAGGACGATGGGCGCGAGGTGGGTGGCGCCCGCCTGGGCGATCTCCTTGACCGTGCGTTCGAGCTGGTCGGGGGAGTCGGTGAGGTACGGCAGGATCGGCGCCATCAGCACGCCGCAGGAGATGCCGTGGTCGTTGAGCGTGGCGCAGACCTCCAGCCTTCGCAGCGGGGCGGGGGTGCCGGGCTCGACGGAGCGCCACAGATCGGGGTCGACGAAGCCGACCGACACGCTGGCGCTCACCTGGGTGACATCGGCGGCCTCGGTCAGCAGGTCGAGATCGCGCAGGATGAGCGTGCCCTTGGTGAGGATCGAGAACGGGTTGGCGGCGTCGCGCAGGGCGGCCAGGATGCCGCGCATCAATTGGTAACGGCCCTCGGCCCTCTGGTAACAGTCGACGTTCGTGCCCATGGCGATGGGGCCGCCGTGCCAGCGCGGCGATGCCAGCTCCTTGCGGGCCAGCTCGGCGGCGTTGACCTTGACCACGATCTTCGAGTCGAAATCGGCGCCGGCGTCGAGGTCGAGATATTGGTGGGTCTTGCGCGCGAAGCAGTAGACGCAGCGGTGGCCGCAGCCCCGATAGGGATTGATGGTGTGCTCGAACGGGACCCGGCTGGCCGCCGGCACCCGGTTGATGATCGAGCGGGCCTGGATCTCGTAGAAGGTCATCCCCTTGAACTCGGGAGTGTCGAACGTGCGGGTGACCGCGCCGCGGGCGAACAGCGGCACGGCCGGATCGTCCTGGCCGGAGTCGGCCAGGCGCAGGTTGTCCCAGCGCATCCCATGATTAGAACAAAGGTTCGACGATGATCGCAAATGAAAAGAGGTGGCAATTACCTGCTTGGGCGGGGGCTAATGATCTTCATGGTTGGGCAGAAACCCGGCACAGAGCTTGCGTTCCGGAGGTGCACCCATGGCCTGGTCGCAGGACGAGGAGCGGATGCTGGCGCAGATCGAGCAGCACCTCGTCGACGACGATCCGCGACTCGTGGCGAGGTTGGAGTCGTTCAACGAGCGGGCTCGTCGCAGCGAGGAGAAGGTCGACGGGGAGTCCGGCCGCCGGCGCAGGCCGCGCCGCTCGACGGTCATCATCCTGATCAGCTGGTTGTTGATCGCCACTCTGGTCGCCACGCTGCTGATCATGGTCCTGCAGCACGAGGCCGCGACGGCCCTGGCGCTGGCCGCCTCGCTCTAACGCATCTCCCGAAATATCCGGCGCTTCGCGACGCCCGCACGCCCGCACGCCAGACGCCGGGTCCGCAGGCCGCGATCTCGCCCGCCTAGAGACACAAGCCCTATTGCTCCCGGAATACTCGCATGCGTATAGTCGCCCACGAATATTCGTCTACGAGGATGGTGTGGGTGGCGCAACGACGCCGGGTGGCCAATCTGCTGGCCCTGGCCGTGCTCACGGTGGTCGCGGAACGGCCGATGCATCCGTACGAGATGGCATCCGTCCTGCGGGCCCGTGGCAAGGACCGCGAGACACCCATCAAGTGGGGCTCCTTCTACACAGTGGTACGCAATCTGGAGAAGCACGGTTTGATCGCGGCCACGCAGAGCGCCCGGCAAGGGGGCCGGCCCGAGCGGACCGTCTACCGCATCACCGCCGACGGCCGCGAGGAGGCCGAGGACTGGACGCGCGAGCTCCTGGGGACTCCCGAGCGGGAGCCGACGGGGTTCGAGGCCGGGCTGTCGGTGATGGGCGGGCTCGACCCCGACGAGGTCACCGCGCTGCTCCGGCGGCGGCTCGCCCTGCTCCGCGATCGGATCGCCGTCCAGCGCGAGACCCTCGAGGTCGAGCGCGGCGAGATCCCGCGGCTGTTCCTCATCGAGTCCGAATACGCCCTGGCCATGAGCATGGCGGAGGAGGCGTGGACCGGGGCGCTGCTGGCGGAGTTGGCGATCGGCACGTTCCCCGGCCTCGACCAGTGGCAGGTCTACTACCAGAACACCCGCCCCGCACCGGTCCCGACGGGCCCCGCGACAAGGGGCCACACGGACGAGACCGGGCCGATGGAACGAGCCCGCCTGGACAGAGGCGGCCTGGCGGGCTGACCGGGTCGCGGAGGGCGCAGGTATGAGGGCACAAGTGACCCGATCGGGTCACGGATGGCGGTGGCATGTGACCGCCCGGGCACAGGTGGCCCGATCGGGTCACGGATGGCGGAGAAACGTGGCCGCCGGGGCATAGGCGGCCTGGGGGCCTGGTCGGGTCACAGGTGGCGCAGGAAGGTGGCCGCCACCGGGGCCGCGATCTTGCCCCCGGTGCCGCCGCCCTCCACCACCACGGCGAAGGCCACGTCATCCTTGAACCCCATGAACCAGGCATGAGTCTTGAGCTTGTCGCCGGTGCCGTACTCGGCCGTGCCCGTCTTGCCGCGCGTACCCGAGGGCAGCCCGGACGCCTTGGCGGTGCCCTTGGAGACGACGGCGGCCATCATGGCGTGCAGGTTGGTTTTGACGCCCTCGGGCAGCGGCTGCTCGGCCGCCTTCTGCTTCAGGTCGGGCACCAGTGTGGGCGGCCGCCAGGTGCCGTCGGCGATGGCCGCCGCGACCGAGGCCATCGACAGCGGACTGGCCGTGATCCTGGCCTGCCCGAACGATTCGGCGGCCAGCTCGGCGTCCGACTCCGCCTTGGGGAAGCTCGCCTTGGTGGCCGACACCCCGATGTTCAGCGGCTGGTTGAATCCGACGTCCTCGGCCGCCTTGAGCAGTTTGTCGGCGCCCAGGCGCGTCTCGGCGAGCGGCGCGAACGTGGTGTTGCACGAGTGCGCGAAGGAGTCCAGGAACGACAGCGACCCGAACTCCTCCTTCTCCGAGTTGCGGATCTTCAACCCGCCCACCGTCGCGTACATCGGGCAGCTCACCTTGTCCTCCGGCGACATCCCGGCCGCCAGCAGCCCGATCGCGGTGACGGCCTTGAACGTCGAGCCCGGCGGGTAGCGGCCGTCGAGCGCCCGGTTGAAGCCGCCCTGGTTGTTGACCACGGCCAGGATCTCGCCGGTGCTCGGCTTGATCGCGACCATCGAGGTGGGCTTCTTGACGTCCTTGACGGCGGCGACCGCGGCGGCCTGCGCGCGCGGGTCGAGCGTCGTCTTCACGTCCTCGCCGTCGCTGCCCTCGATCGTCTGCAGCGTCTTGTCGCCGACCTTGATCTCGGTCGCCGGGGTGCCGGCCAGCTGCTTCTGGAACGTCGCCTGCAGGCCGTCCCGGCCGATGGCCTGGCCGACCTGGTAGGAGGAGCCGAGCTTGGCCACGTCCTTCTTGGTCGCCTTCTCGAGGTAGCCGACGAGCTGTTGCACCGACCCGCCGGCCGAGCCGTCGTCGATGCGGCCGTCGTCGGCGTCGGTGATCTTCGCCCGGTCGGGCCAGCGCGTCTTGAGCGCGAACGTGGCGCCGGCGGTCAGCGACGGATGCAGGGTCTTGGGCGTCCAGTCGACCTTCCAGGCGCGGTCGGCCACCTTCAGGTCGATCTGTCCCTCGTAGGTCCAGTCGCCGATGTTCTTCAGCTTCAAGGTCGTGGTGTACGGCACGCGGGCCCGGTCGTCGCCGGACTTGGTGACGGTGCCGAGCTTGACCGAGGTCGACTCGACCGCGAGGCCGGTACGCATCTGGTCGTACGCCGTCAGTTGCTGCGGCGCGGCCAGCGTGGCGCTCATGGCCGCCTTGTCACCCGACTGCCAGGCGGCGGCGAAGAGCCGCGCCGTCTCGGCGGGTGTGCCTCTGGTATGAAGCACGTAGTACGCGCCACCGGCAGCGGCCCCCGCCGCCAGCACGGTGACGCAGGACACGATCGCGATGGTGCGGCCACGCGCCACTGGTCAGCCCCCAGGTCATCGACAGGTTGCAGAGCTTAGCGACAAATTAGGACATATTGCTGGCAGCTTTGAAGCTCGACGCATAGGTCGGCACGTATTCCTGGCCGGACAGCTCCCGGATCGCGGCCATGATCTCGTCGGTCACCCGGCGCCGGTCGCGGGCCTTGCTGTGGTCGCCCTCGAACCGCATCGGCGCGCCGATCGTGATGCCGATCCTGGCCGGGCGCGGCATCTTGGCGCCGACCGGCAGCACGCGTTCGGTGCCGCTGAGGGCCACCGGCAGCACCGGCGCGCCCGTCTTGAGCGCCAGCCAGGCCACGCCGATCTTGCCGCGGTAGAGGCGGCCGTCGGGGGAGCGGGTGCCCTCCGGGTGGATGCCGAACAGCTCGCCGCGATCCAGCAGGTCGGCGGCGGCGTCGAGCATCTCCTGCGCGGCGTGCGCGCTGTCGCGGTCGGTGGGCAGGCTGCCACCCAGGCGCATGAACCAGCCGGAGACCGGGTTGCCGGAGAAGTATTCCTTCTTGGCGGCGAACGTCACGTGCCGCGGCAGCAGCGCGGGCAGCAGGTAGGAGTCGAGCACCGACAAGTGGTTGGCGGCCAGAATCGCCGGTCCCGTCCTCGGCACGTGCGCCGCGCCGGAGATGTGCGGGCGGCACATCGCATGGGCGATCGGCGTAGCGGCGAACTTGACCACTTCATATAGCAACGGGCTCTCCTGGATGATCGGCGGTCCGGCCACCCACCCTAGAGCAGGCGCCCCGGCCGAAGCCGGGGCGCCTGAAAAGCTTAAGGCCGATGTGGCGGTCGCCTCCTCGGCGAGATGCACAACACGGCTCCAGCCGAACGGTATTCCGTGAAGGCGGTAATTTGCGGCCCGGGGGACACAGACCACATCGGCCATTCGATGCTAACGGACATCCGGCGGCACGTATTCCACCGGCCCAAAAGAATCGGTCAGGTTCTGGTCCAGTGTGGTTGGGCGACGTCGAAGACCCGCAGCTCACGGCCACGAAGGGCAACCTCCGCGAACTGCCACAAAATCGCACCCGTCGGCGCGTGGACCACGATCGAGGGCCCCAGCGGCATCTGCAGCAGCCCGCCGCGCCAGCGCGGCACCCCCGGCGCCAGGAACCGCTCCAGCGGCACCGCGTGCACCGAGGCCACCTCGTGCGCGTCGGCGACCGGCCGCTGCTCCCCGCCGAAGGCCACCACCGGCGTGATGACGAACCCCGAGTCGGTGACGAAGTCGTCGAGCAGCCCCGCCACCTCGACGCCGGTGACGGCCGTCTCCTCGGCCAGCTCCCGCAGCGCCGCCTCGACCGGCTGCTCGCCGTCGTCGAGCCGCCCGCCCGGCAGCGCCCACTGCCCGGGATTGCGCCCGCGCGGCGCCCGCCTGATGAGGATCGTGTACGGCAGGCCGGCCGGGTCCCTGAGCACGCACACCGTCACGGCGGCCCGGCGCACCCCCTCGGCCGGAGGCACCTCCCGGCGGTCGAAGGCGGTCAGGCGGGCGGTGACCAGCTCACGCAACTCATCGATCGGAGGAAGCACCAGCCCAGGATCTCACGCCCGCTATATCCACCTATGTCAGTCGAGAGAGCGCTCGCCGGGCGTACAGAAGGTGTCAGTCGAGTCCGCGCTTGCCGGGCGTCCAGAAGGGCTTCGTCCGTACGTCCCCGCGCTGCCAGCCCCGCTCGCGTACGAGATGCGCCCGGACGGCCTGGATCGTCCTGGCCTCCCCGGCGAGGTAGGCCACCCCGGGCTCGTCCGGCAGGTCGAGCTTCCTGACGGCCTCCACCAGCAGCTCGGAGCTCGCCGCGGACGCTCCGTCGCGGCAGACCCGGGTGAGCTCGCGCGGCAGGTCCAGGTGGTCGCCGGGCCCGTCGGCCTCCACGGCCCCGAACACCGTCTCGCCCAGCGGCAGCGCGCGCAGCATCGCGCCGAACGCGACCGACGCCGTCTCCTCCCCGGCGAACAGGTGGTAGGGCGCGGCGCGTACCACGAGACTGCCTTCCGGCTTGGTGAAGGCGATCTCCTGGCCGGGGCGGGCGTTCCTGATCCAGGTCGTGCCCGGTCCGTCGCCGCCGTGGTCGAAGCCGATCAGCTCGATGGTCTGCCAGCTGGGGTCGTGGTGCCAGATCGAGTACGTACGCAGGGCGTCGGTGACCTCGCCCCGTAACCACGTACGGGCGGCGAAGATGTCGTTGACCACCAGCCGTACGTGCTGCCCCGGGGTCCACTTCAGCTCGCCCAGGGCCTCGCCGCCGATCTTGATCTTGCGCATGCGCGGCGTCACCTGCTCGGTCTCCAACACCTCCCCGACGACGAACAGCCGGTCGCGCAGAGCGCGGGTGATGGTCGTCTTCATTCCAACTCCTTGCTGAGTGCGGACGCGGACTGCGCGCGTACGGGCTAGGTGCGTACGGGCTAGGTGCGTACGGGCTGCGCGCGTACGGGCTAAGTGCGGACGTGGGTTAGGCGCGTACGGGCTGTGTGCGGGCGGGCTGAGCGAGAACGTGTGGACCGGCTTGTGTGCGGACCTGTGGCCGGGCTGGGCGCGGACCTGTGGAGCTGAGCGCGGATGGTCAGCGGCGGCGGGGGTCCAGCTGCTCGATCCGGCGGCGGGCCTCGATGAAGATCGTCTGGATCTCGTCGACCACCCGGGGATCGCCGTGCGCGTGGGCGAGTGTCTTGACCGCGGCCTTCACCAGGCGCAGGGCCGGGCCGATGATCTCGGCCGCCTCGGGCTCGCGGAACATCCCCCACTCGCCCCGGCTGGCCGCCCGCGCCCAGAGCCGGTCGATCTCCTCGGCCTGCTCGCCGACGACGCTCTGGCCCGCCTCGGTGATGTGGTGCACCTTGCGGCCCTCGGCCGCCTCGACCCGGACGAGGCCCTCGTCCTCCAGCAGCTGCAGCGTCGGGTAGATGGAGCCCGCGCTGGGCTCGTACGTTCCGTTGAACCGGTCGGCGAGGCGGTTCATCACCTGATAGCCGTGGCCGGGCTGCTCGGCGAGCAGGGCCAGGATCGCCAGGCGCAGCTCACCGGGCCCGAAGAAGCGCCCGGTCGGCCCGAGACCGCCTGCGCCGGGCGCGCGGCGTGCGTTCATCATGGCTCGGATGCTATATCGAACGATATAGCGAAGTAAACATCAGCTCCGCGTGAAGGCCAGCCCTCGTGCGTCGTGGCGGGCGGTGAGGGTCATGCAGCTGCGGTCGCAAGGGACCGCGTAGACCTCATCTCCGGGTGAAGGTCAGCTCTCGCGTGTCGTGGTGGGCGGTGAGGGTCACGCCGCTGTGGTCGCAGCGGACCGACTGCAGCAGGGGAGTGTTGGACAGGACGGTGACACCGGGGTCCGCGCAGCGCGCGGCCGTGGCCGCCGCGTCCGCGCCGGGCAGGACCAGGCACGCGTACGTGGCGCCGACCGGCCGCGGGCCGTGGTCGAAGCCGACGGTGAACACCTCGGCGGCCAGCGTCTCGGTGGAGCCGGTCGCGGTAATGTCCGACCAACTGCCGCTCCGGCGCTCCACCCGCGCCGACATCGACTCCCGGTCGGACAGCGGCAGGTAACCGATCCGCCCCTGATGCACGAAGAGCCCGGTCGTCAATGGCCCCGTCGTCAATGGGCCGGTCGTCAGCGGCCCCGTCGTCAGCGGGCCGGTCGCCAGGCGCTGGTCGATCGTCGTCATCACCGGGTACTGGGCCGACGGCGCGGTGATCCCGGCCCCGAGCGCGACGAAGACGTCATCGAAGCAGAACCACGCCTTCCAGGCGTCCGCGATCCGGTCGGTCCCCGCCAGGCGCATCACGGCCATGCCGTGGCGGCCGTCCGTCCAGCCGCCGACATCCGGCGACGCGCCGTGCCGGCCGTTGGGGCGCGGGAGGAGCGCCGCCGGGTCGGGCGGCTGCTCGGCGGTCACGCCCGGGAGTCGCGCCCAGTCCCACAGCGGGATGACGGCCCGGTAGCCGTCCTCCGGCCCGTCGCCGACCCGGATGGGTGCGACGCCGTCGCCGAGGTGGCGGCCACGCAGGTTCTCTCCGTTCATGCTCTCGGTGGGCGCGGTACGGGTGGACGACATACGCACGGACACCGACCAGCCGGGCCGCCGGTGCACGAGATAGTCGGAACGCGGGTAATAACGACACCCGACGGGCCCGGCAGTGAGTCCCGCAGTCGGCTGCTCGGCCTCGGCCTCGGCCTCGACCTCGGCCTGGGCCTGGGCCTCGGTCTGGGCCTGGGCCAGCTGTTGCTCGAATGCCGCCAGCTCGGTCTGTCGGGGTGCACCGGCCGCGCGCAGGCGGCGGATCGCGGTCCGCAGGTCGGGGGTGGGTCGGCGGGCGTCCGCTCGGGTGATGTTGCGGCCCATGGTGGTGAAGTCGAAGCTGCCTCCGTGGATCGCCCACTGCAGGCCGTCCAGCAGGAAATCGGTGAAGAAGCCCACCTCGGCGGCGCCGAACGCCCACGGCGTGCCGTACACCACATAGATCCACAAGCCCAGGTCGGCGGCCAGCGCGAAGCCGTAGCCGCCGGAGTAGAGCTGCGCGCCGTGCTGGTGGAAGCTGAAGTCGTCCTGGATCCCCTCGTCGCGGGTCGGCCGCAGGGTCGTCGCCATCCGTGCGACCGCTGAGGAGAGCAGGTCGGCGTCGTCCACCAGCAGGCCGTGGCGCAGGACGACCGCCTGGGTCCAGACGAGGTTCTGGCCGGTCATCTCCCCGGGGCCCGCGCAGCCCGCGAGCCAGGCGCCCCAGGCCACGCGCTCGGCCGGGTCGAGCCGGTCGGCGAGCAGGAGGAGGGTGTCTCCGGCCAGTTGGGGTGCGGCGATCTCGTTGTACCACCAGTTGGCGCTGCGTGGCCCGTGGCGGCGCCAGGCGTCGAGGGCGGTCAGCGCGATGGGCTGGTGCTGTGGGGAGAGCGCCAGGGAGAGGGTCCTGGACAGGTGTTCCAGCGGCGCCCAGTTCCGGCCGTCGCCCCGGTCGGCGTAATCGAGGTCCGGCCACGTGCCGTCAGCGCCGGGCCGGTTCACCAGAGGACTGGGCCCGGCGGCGCCGGGATCGGCCAGCGGGCCAAGGGCAGGGCCGGTCGGGAGATCGGGGTCAGGACCGGCGAGCGGGCCGGGGATCGGGCCGGTTGAAAGGTCGGGGACAGGGCTGACCAGCGGGCCGGAGATGAGGCCGGGGGCGGGGCTGGTCAGCAGGCCAGGGGCGGCCAGGCCGGTGGCTGCGCCGACGGCGGTGGTGCCGGAGGCGGTGTCCAGCAGTTCGTGGCGCAGCCGGGCCTTGGCCGTTTCGAGGGCCGTTTCGAGGTCTGGCATGTCGCTCCTCAATCGTGGCGCAGCAGGACGAAGGCGCGTCAGTCGTGGCGCAGGGGGACGAAGGCGTGTCAGTCGTGGCGCAGCAGGGCGAAGGCGCGGTCGGCGCGGCGTACGGCCTCCGGTTCGACCTCCGCCAGCGCGCGCCCGTCCGCCAGGGCCTGCCAGTTGTGCTTGGCCAGCACCCGGTGCGCGGCCAGCACCTGCGCCGCCAGCAGCGAGGCGGTCACGGCGTCGGGGATCTCCGGAGCCTCCACGAGCGCGGCCGTCAGGGCGTCCTCGTCCATCGACATGTGGTGCAGCAGGCGGGCGGCCACGCTGGGCGTGCCGAACACCATGCGGCGAAAGGCCACCACCTCCGGCTGGTCGTTCAGCCCGGTGACCGGGTCGTGCCGGGCCAGGGCTTCGAGGAAGTGCCGGTGCAGCGCCGTCAGCGGATGCTCGCCGGCGGCGCGCTGCCGCACCACCCGCGCGAACTCGCCCTGGTGGTCGCTGATGCGGTGCAGGACGAGGTCCTCCTTGGCCGGGAAGTACTTGAACAGCGTCGGCTTCGACACCCGCGCGGCGGCGGCGATCTCGGTGACGGGAACCTCGTCGAAACCACGCGCCAGGAAGAGCGAGATGGCCGCCGTGGAGATGGCCTCGCGCACGTGTTCCCTCTGCAACTGCCGAAGTCCTGTCATGAGACCACTCTAGCAAAGTGTTAACCTGGTAAAAATATTAACCGAGTTAACCATGGAGGTGGGATGTCCACGCTCGACGAGGAGAGGCGATACGTCGAACAGTGCGGAGCCGGGCTGCGCAGGATGCTCGACGCGGCACGGGACAACGTGATCGTCGGCGAGAGCGTGGCGGGCGACCGCTACAGCGCCGAACGGCTCGGCCGCCACCTCAAGAGCCTGGCCAAGGAGCTGAGCGAGGAGCCGGAGGGCCCGCCGTTCTTCGGGCGGCTCGACTTCGGCGGCGATTCCGTCGAACACCGGGGGCGCGGCTACCACATCGGCAGGCGGCACATCACCGGCGAGCACGGCGGCCCGCCGGTCGTCATCGACTGGCGGGCGCCCGTCTCGCGGGCGTTCTACCGGGCCAGCGCCCGTGACCCGCTGGGTGTCGAGGTACGCCGCCGATTCGGCTGGGCCGGCACCACGCTGACGTCTTTCGAGGACGAACGGCTCGCCCAAGGCGAGGAGACCGAGAGCCGGATCCTGGCCGCCGAGATCGAACGGCCGCGCGTCGGCCCGATGCGCGACATCGTCGCCACCATCCAGCCCGACCAGGACGACCTGGTCCGTGCGGGGCTGGAGGAGTCGATCTGCGTGCAGGGCGCGCCTGGCACCGGCAAGACGGCCGTCGGGCTGCACCGGGCGGCGTTCCTGCTGTACGCGCACCGGCAGCGGCTGGAGCGCTCGGGGGTGCTGGTGCTAGGCCCCAACCGGGCCTTCCTCGGCTACATCTCGGCGGTGCTGCCCGCGCTGGGCGAGGTCGACGTCGAGCAGACCACGCTGGAGCGGCTGCTGGGCAGGGTCGCGGTCACGGCCACGGACAGCCCGGTCGCCGCGCTGGTCAAGCACGACGCGCGGATGGCCGAGGTCCTGCGCGAGGCCCTGTACGGGCGCATCGGCAAGCCGGTCGAGCCCGTCTCCGTCGCCGACGGCTCCTACCGGTGGCGGGTCGGCGCGGACGAGTTGCGCCGCATCGTCGACGACACACGGCGCGAGGCCATGCCGTACGCGATCGGGCGTGAACGGGTGCGCGCCCGGATCACCGAGCTGATGCGACGCCAGGCCGAGTCGCGCGGTCACACGGGCAACGCCGTCTGGACGCGCAAGATCGGCAAGGCGCTCACGCCGTTCCTGGACGAGATCTGGCCGGCCGTACGCCCTGAGGAGCTCCTGTGCGCGCTGCTGAGCGACCCGGGCCCGGCCGCCCCGATCCTGACGGCCGACGAGCGGGCGGCCATCACCTGGGCCCGGCCGCCGCGCGGCTACAAGAGCGCCAAGTGGTCCGAGGCCGACCTGGTGCTGCTCGACGAGATCGCCGGGCTGCTGGAACGGCCGCGCGGCTACGGCCACGTCATCGTGGACGAGGCGCAGGACCTGTCGCCGATGCAGTGCAGGGCGGTGGCCAGGCGCAGCGAGCACGGCTCGATCACCGTGCTCGGCGACCTGGCTCAGGGCACCACGCCATGGGCGGCCGCGTCCTGGCCGCGACACCTGGAACTGCTCGGCAAGCCGGAGGCCGGGATCGTCGCGCTGACGACGGGGTTCCGGGTGCCCGCGGTGGTGGTCGGCCCGGCCAACCGGCTGCTGGCGGTGCTCGACGTGGACGTGCCCGCCACCACGTCGTACCGCACCGATGGCAGGCTGCTCGTCACCGAGGTGACCGAGCTGGAGAAAGGGGTCGTCGCGGCCGCGCGTGAGGCGCTGGCCTTCGAGGGGTCGATCGGCGTGATCGCGGCCGACGCCGACGCAGGCCCGCTCACCGACGCCCTGTGGAACGGCGGCCTCGACATCGGCGAGCGGCTCAGCGTGGTGCCCGCCTCGATGGCCAAGGGCCTGGAGTACGACCACGTGGTGCTGGCCGAGCCCGCGGCCATCGTCGAGGCTGAGGCACGCGGCCTCAACCGCCTGTACGTCGCGCTGACCCGCGCGGTCTCCCGGCTGGACGTGGTGCACTCCCGGCCGCTACCTCTCGATGTCTTTACCACCGCCGAAATCACCTGAATCACCAGATGTCCTAGCCTGATCCGCTCGACAGGACGACCGACACGGTGTGTGATGGCCTCACGTCAGGAACGGGCCGCCGACTTGGTTGTGTTCTCGAGAGGAGCCCAGATCGTGACCTCCCCCCAGGATCCGCCCCCGGGCGACGATCCGTCCCGTCGTGAGGCCCAGTGGGCGCAGCAGCCGCCCCCCGGGCCGCCGCCTCCGCCCCCCTACGAGCAGGCGCCGTACGCGCAGTCCGGTCAGAAATCGGCCGGGCAGTTGCTGTCGATCATCGCGTTCGTCTGCGCGGCGATATCTCTGCTGTTCATTCCTATTCTGTTCGGCCTGGCCGGGATCGGGCTGGGCATCGCGGGTCACACGCGCGGCGAGACGCTGGGCAAGTGGGCCGCGGTCACCGCGGGTGTGGCGATGATCCTCGGCATGGTCTTCGGCTACATCGTGGTGTCCAACATGAACACCTGATCGCGCCGTCCCCTGCCTGCCGCCCGGTCAGGACGGTGGGCAGGGACAGCGGATCACGCGCCACCGCGAAGGTTCAGCGGAGCGGTCGCGCGGCGGGCAGGCGGAGCCGGTCGACGGCCTCGCGGCGGGTCTTCTCCGGGCGGCGGTCGTAGCGGGCCGTGGTGGCCGGTGACGAGTGGCCGACCAGCGCCTGGGCGGTGGCCAGGTCGACGCCCGCGTCCAGCAACTCGCCGATGAAGGTGCGCCGGAAGTCGTGCGCCGTACGCCGGGACGCCCCCGCCTCGCCCAGCCGCCTGGCCAGGATGTCGGCGATGCCCTGCCCGGTCAGCCCGACGGGGCGGCCCTCGCGCCGCCGTACGCGGCCCATCCTGCTGATCGGGCTGAACAGCGCGCCCGCCTCGTCGCCGCGCACCGCCAGCCACCGCTCGACCAGCCCGATCGCGTCGGTCGTCAGGTAGACCATCCGCTCCTTGTCGCGCTTGCCGCGGACCCGGAGCGAGCGGGCGCCCGGGTCGTAGTCGGACAGCGACAGCCCGCCGATCTCGGCGCGGCGACAGCCGGTGGAGTAGAGCACCGCGATCAGCGCCGCGTCGCGGATGCCGGCGGGCGAGTCGTCGCACGCCGACAGGGCCGCCCCCACGACCTCCGGCGGTACGTGGTGACCGGTGGGCAGGCGGCTCTGGCGTACCGGAGCCAGGTCGGAGGCGCGCGCGTAGTCCTCCGCGCTGCTCTGCCCGAGCCGCCACGACTCCTTCAGCACCCGGCGCAGCGCCACCAGGTGCTTGTTGACGTAGGCCGCCGACCATCCCTGATCGGTCAGCAGGGTGCGAATGCGTACCGTGTGCTCGTAACGCAGCAGATGCCACGGCTGGCCCGCGCCGCTGGCCGCCTCGTCGCCGGTGAGCAGCCGGGCCAGCCGGTCGAGGCAGCCGCGCATCGTGCGGCGCGACTCGGGGCTGGTCAGCGAGTCGAGATAGACGTGATAGGGGTCGCGGGCCGGCTCGACGAGCGTGGTCGGCAGGCCCGGTACGGCGGGCAGGCTCACCCGGCGATCTTAGCCCCGGGATCACTCTTCGAGGCGAGCCACAGCCTTGGCCCCGGGCTCACTCCTCCAGGCGGGTCACGGCCTTCAGCAGGCGGTCGACGTCCGAATGGTCGTTGTAGTGCACCAGCCCGACCCGCACCGCGCCGCCGGAGTCGCGGATGCCCAGCGCGCCGGTCAGCTCCCAGGCGTAGTTGTGACCGTTCCACACGTTCACCCGGCGCGCGGCCAGCGCCTCCGCGACCTCGCGGGGGGTGCGCCCGGCGACGGTGAAGTAGGCGGTCGCCGTACGCCTGGTGGGCTTGCCGTACAACGTGACGTGCGGCATCGCCTCCAGGCCCGCGATCAGCACGCCGAACAGCTCCTGCTCGTACGCCTCGGCCGCCGACAGCGAGGTGAGCAGCCGCTCCCTGCGCGTTCCGGTGCCGGGGACCATGGTGGCCAGGTGGTTCACCGCGGCCGTGACGCCGGCCAGGTCGGCGAAGGGGGATGTGCCCCGCTCGAAGCGCTCCGGCACCGTGTCGGGGGAGGAGGCCAGTTTGTCCGGTCTGATGGTCTCCAGCAGCGCCGGATCGGCGACGACCGCGCCGATGTGCGGGCCCGACCACTTGTAGGCGCTGGTGGCGTAGAAGTCGGCGCCCAGCTCCGCGATGTCCACGGGGCCGTGCGCGGTGGAGTGCACGCCGTCCACGTAGGTCAGCGCCCCCGCCGCGTGCGCCAGCGCGGTGATCGCGGCCACGTCCGGGCGGGTGCCCAGGATGTTGCTCGCGGCGGTCACCGCCACCAGCTTGGTGCGCTCGCCGATCAGGTTCGCGTACTGCTCCACCGGCAGCTCGCCGGTCGCCGGGTCCACCTCGGCCCAGCGGATCGTCGCCCCGGCCCGCGTCGCGAGCTGGATCCAGGGCCGTACGTTGGCGTCGTGGTCGAGCCGCGAGACCACCACCTCGTCGCCGGGGCCCCAACTCAGGGCCAGCGCCCCGGCCAGGCGATAGGTCAGCGTCGTCATGTTCGGTCCGAGGATCACCCCGTCCGGCAGGCCGCCGACCAGGTCGGCCACGGCCGCGCGGCAGGCCGCCACGATCTCGTCGGCGCGGTGGCTGGCCTCGAAGGCGCCGCCCGCGTTGCCGATGCCCGTACGGTAGGCGCTCACGATGGCGTCGATCACCGACTGCGGGGTCTGGGTGCCCGCCGCGCCGTCGAGGTAGGCGTGGCCGTCGTCCAGCGCGGGATAGGTCGCGCGTACCGATTGAACAGGAAATTTAGTGACAAAGGGCATGATGTGTTCATGCTCACCCTGAGAGAGCTCAACCGGGCCACGCTGGCGCGGCAGCATCTTTTGCGCCGTCATCAGGGCGGCGTGGCCGCCGTCGTGCACCGCCTGGCCGGGTTGCAGGCGCAGGAGCCGCGCCCGCCGTACCTGGGACTGTGGACCCGGCTCGACGGGTTCGCCCGCGACGACCTGCACGCGGCGCTGCGCGCGCGGACGCTCGTGCGCGCCACCATGATGCGCGCCACCCTGCATCTGGTGACCGCGGCGGACTTCGCCGAGTTCCGGCCCCTGTTGCAGCCGCTGCTCGCCGCCGCGGCGCGACGTTTCCCGGAGGTCGACTTCGCCGCCGTCGCGGTAGCGGCGGAGCGGCTGCTGGCCGAGGGGCCGCACACGTTCAACGAGCTGCGGCCGAGGCTGGAGAGGGAGTTCCCGGGCGCCTACGATCGGGCGCTCGGCTACGCGGTGCGCATGACGGTCCCGTTGATCATGGTGCCGACCGAGGACCGGTGGAGCTTCCCGCGTGATTCCGCCTTCGCCCTGCCGGGCATCGAGCTCGCCGCGGAGCCGGACATCGGGACGCTCGTCGAGCGGTACCTGGCCGCGTTCGGGCCGGCCACCGCCGCCGACATGCAGACGTGGTCGGGGCTGAGCGGGTTCAAGGCCGTGCTGAACGGCATGCGCGACCGGCTGGAGGTGCTGGTGGACGAGCGCGGCCGGGAGCTGTTCGACCTGCCCGAGGCGCCCAGGCCGGAGGGGGACGCGCCGGCGCCGGTCAGGTTCCTGCCCGACTTCGACAACCTGATGCTCGGCCACGCCGACCGTAGCCGCGTGCTGGCCGAGGAGCATCGCGGCGAGGTCGTGACCAAGAACCTGCGCGTCCGCGCCACCTACCTGGTCGACGGCTTCGTGGCCGGGACCTGGCAGATCAGGCGCACGGGCAAGAAGGCCAAGCTGCTTCTCACGCCCTTCACCCCGGTCCCGACCGAGGCGCTGGAGGAAGAGGCGATGGCCCTGCTGGCCTTCGCCGAGCCGGACGCGGAGGCCCGCTCACTTGAAGTAATGGGCTCTTGAAGTAATAGGCTGAGTCTGATTTGTTCGGGGCGGAGGTGTGAGCCATGCCGCAGCTGACCGCCCTGGATGCCCAGTTTCTCCACTTCGAGACGCCCACGAACATCGCCAACATCGCCGGCCTGGCCATCCTGGACGGCGATCTCAACCGCGCCGACCTCCAGGCCCTGCTGGAGCGGCGCCTGCCGTACGTGCCCGCGTTGCGGCGCAAGCTCGCGTTCGTGCCCCTCGGCCTTGACCACCCCTACTGGGTGCAGGAGGACGACCTCGACCTCGACTATCACGTACGGGAGATCGGGCTGCCGCCGCCCGGCGACGACCGGCAGCTGGCCGACCAGGTGTCCCGGCTGCACGCCCGCCGCCTGGACCGCCGCCGGCCGCTGTGGGAGATCTACCTGATCCACGGCCTGTCCGGTGGCCGCATGGGGCTCTACACCAAGATCCACCACGCGGCCGTGGACGGCATCGGCGGCGCCGACGTCCTGGCCGCGCTCCTCGACGTGGGCCCCATACCCGCGCCGTCGCCCGCGGTCGCGCCCGAGCGCGACTCGGCGCCGCCGGGAGCGGCCGAGATGGTCCTGCGCGGGCTCGCCAGGCTGGCCGGCAATCCGGCGCAGGCGGTACGGTTCGCCGCCCGGGCGATGCCGCACCTGGACGAGATCCCCGTCGTGTCGTCGCTGCCGGGCAGCCGGATGGTGTCGGGGCTGGCGCGCCGGGTCGCCGGCTCCGGGCAGGCCCCCGAACTGCCGTCGCTGCCCGCGCCCAAGACGCCGTTCAGCGGGCCGGTCTCCGAACACCGGCGCTTCGCGTTCGTCTCGCTGCCGCTGGAGGAGATCAAGCAGGTGCGCAAGGCGTTCGGGGTGACCGTGAACGACGTGGTGATGGCCGTGTGCGCGGGCGCGCTGCGCCGGTGGCTGGCCGCGCACGGCGGCGTCCCGCGTCAGCCGCTGATCGCCGGGGTGCCGTTCTCGCTGCGGGAGGCGGGGACGGGCGGCAACCAGGTGACGTTCATGACGGCGCCGCTGGCCGTGCACCTCGAGGATCCCGTGGCGCGGCTGCAGCAGGTGCGGCTCGCCATGCAGCGGATCAAGGACAGGTTCTCGCTGGCGCCCGCGCGGTGGCTGCGCGAGCTGAGCGAGTCGATGCCCGCCGCCCTCATGGGGCTGGCCTCCAGATCGGCGTTCGGCCTGGTCGGGCAGACCGCGCCGCCCATCAACGTGGCCATCTCGAACGTGCCGGGCCCGCAGTTCCCCCTGTACGTGTGCGGGGCCCGGCTGCTCACCCACTACCCGGTCTCGGTGATCACCGACGTGAGCGGCGGGGTGAACATCACCGCCTTCTCCTACGACGGCTCACTGGACATCGGCGTGGTCACCGACCGGGAGATGGTGCCCGACGCCTGGGAACTCGCCGACGATCTGCGCGGGGCGCTGGACGAGCTGCTCAACGCGGAAAGGAACCTGCCGCAATAGCGCGTCGCACGCTGACCGGCGGCTTCAAAGGGTGCCACGGCAGGCGCCGAGCATGGCCGGGCAGCGGGTAGCGTGGAAGACGATGGTGGGATCGAGGCCGGACACGCGTCTCGTCGCCTTAACGAGTATGGCGGCGAGCTCACACTCGCCCTGCCCCGCGCACCCACGGCGAACCTCTTACGACGGACAGGTGCCGAATCACCCGCGCGCGGGAAGTAACCGATGATGGCCATCTTCGCCCCCCGGGCCGCGGTCGTCCAGCCGGACCCCCGCATCAGGAGCAGCCGGACTGCGTGGTCGGCGACGACCTGCCCCGTCTCCCGCTTCCTCGCCCCCGAGGGACTTCTTGGTCCGAGATCGATATTCGCCAGTCGAACGACCCGAGCGAGGAGAGTGTCTTGTCCCAAGCAGCAGAGGTTCTCGAGCTAGACGAAAACGTCGCCGACGGCGCACCCGTCGCCGGCGCTGACTCGGTCAAGGCGTACCTCAAGGAGATCGGGCGGGTGCCACTGCTCAACGCCGAGCAGGAGATCGACCTCGCCAAGCGGATCGAGGCCGGACTGTTCGCCGCGGAGCGCCTCAGCACGGAGCCCGATCTGCCCGGTCAGCTCCGCGCCGACCTCGAATGGATCGCCGGCGACGGCCTGCGGGCCAAGGAGCGCATGCTGGAGGCCAACCTGCGCCTGGTGGTGTCGATCGCCAAGCGTTACACCGGCCGCGGCATGCTCTTCCTCGACCTGATCCAGGAAGGCAACCTGGGGCTGATCCGCACGATCGAGAAGTTCGACTACCGGCTCGGGTTCAAGTTCTCCACCTACGCCACGTGGTGGATCAAGCAGGCCATCACCCGGGCGATGGCCGACCAGGCGCGGACGATCCGCATCCCGGTCCACATGGTCGAGATGATCAACAAGGTGGCCCGGGCGCAGCGGCGGCTGTCCGGCGAGCTGGGCCGCGAGCCCACGCCCGAGGAGATCGCCGTCGAGACCGAGCTGCCCATCGACCGGGTCGCCGAGGTGCAGGGCTACGGCCGCGAGCCGATCTCCCTGCACACGCCGCTCGGCGAGGAGGGCGACAGCGAGTTCGGCGACCTCATCGAGGACACCGAGGCCGTCTCCCCGGCCGACGCGGTCTCGTTCACCCTGCTCCAGCAGCAACTGCGGGCCCTGCTCGACGAGCTGTCCGAGCGCGAGGCGGGCGTCATCTCGATGCGGTACGGCCTGAACGACGGCAAGCCGATGACCCTCGACGAGATCGGCAGGATCTACGGGGTGACGCGCGAGCGGATCCGGCAGATCGAGGCCAAGACCATGTCCAAGCTCCGCCACCCGTCGAGGGCTCTGGCACTGCGCGAATACCTCAGCTAGGTCGGGCTTACCTCGGCTAGGACGGGGCTCAGCTGGGGGCGGGCGGTTCAGCTCGGGCGGGCGGTCAGCCATGTCCGGTCGGGGGTCAGGTAGCGGTCCACGACCAGCCCGGACTCGGCCAGAGCCGTGGTGAGCTGATCGTCGCTGAGCGGCCGCTCGACGATCGACTGGGTCCAGACACGGCCGTCCGTCTCGTACCTCAGGGTGAGGTTCACCAGACCCCGCCCTGACGGGGCGAACTCGGTGATCGTGGTGGTGAACCCGGAGCGCCCGAAGGTCGTCCCCACTGACCAGGTGGCGCGTACGTCCAGCGGAATCCACTGGATCACCACCACGCCGTCGTCGCGCACATGGCGGCGGCAGCAGTCGAGAAACCGCCGCCTGGTCGAGACCTGCGGCACGTGAACGAGCAGCGAGGCCAGCAGCACGGCGTCGAAGCGGCGCTCGAGCGCGAGGTCCTCGATCCGCGCGTGGACCCGCTCCGCGCCCTCGACCCTGGCCAGCATCTCGGCCGACTCGTCGACGGCCACCAGTTCGTAGCCGAGGGCGGTGAGGGCGTGCGTCACCCGGCCCGCGCCCGCGCCCAGTTCGAGGATCGACCCGCCCGCGGGCACACCCCGCTGAATGATCTCCGGTTCGCCCGCGGCGTCGATCGCGGCGTAGAACTCCACCGGTGAGCCGTCGGAGGTGAACACCCCCGGTCCAGTGCCCGTGTTCATAATCGCACTGTAGATCGGAAAGGCGGCAGGCCGGGGTAATTCCCATTTCCACTTCATCCTGTGGAATTCCTGTGAACTCCGTGACGCCGGAGGCAATTGACGAACAACATCCGTTGGTTCATGCTGGGCGGTGTTGGCGGCCAACGGCCCCGGGATTTCGCGGCCGACCTGCTATTCCGTGACGAAGCTGCCACGTCCCGTGCTGTTCTCTTTACCATGCGCTTTGTCCGGAGGTGTAATGGAAATCGAGGGCACCATAAAGAAGATTCTGGCGACCGAATTGTTCGTCGAGACGCCGGCCGAGGAAATCAGCGACCACGAGAGCCTGCGCGACATCTACGGGCTCGATTCTCTGGGATTCACCGAACTCCGCGTGCAATGTGAGGACATCTTCGACGTCCGCGTCTCCGATGAGGACTTCGTACCCGAGAACTTCCGTACCATCGCCGCCCTCGCCGCGCTCATCCGGCGTCTGCAGGGCGGCGGGACGTGAGCCACGCGGGCCTGACCGCCGCGTCGCCGTCCCACGGCCTCGATGCAGATCTGCACCTGGATCACTACGGCGGCGGCCGGCTTCCGTTCGTCTCGGTCGGTGGCAGGGGCGTACGGCTGCGGCTGGCCGAGCGCGGCGGCGCCGGGGAGCCGTTCGAGGTCATCGACGCCTCCGGCGGGTACGCCAGCGCCTGCCTCGGGGCCGGGCACCCGGCCGTGCTGCGCGCGTTGACGCGCGCGGCGACGGATCTCGGGTACGCGACGGACGAGATCGAGGTCGCCGAACGCACCCGCCTCCTCACCGCGACGCTCGGCCCCGGCGGGCTGTGGCGCGACCACTTCCCGCCGGGCGAATACCACGCGGCCGGCCGCAACTCCGGCTCCGAGGGCATGGAACTGGCCCTGCGGCTGGTCCTGGAGTCGAGATACGACCACCGCCGGATGCGGCCCGACCCGGAGCGGGGCGGCCGCGATCTCGTGCTCGCCTTCCAGGGCGCGTGGCACGGATGGACGGGCGCGCTCACGCCATTGCTCAACCGGCGCCACTTCCGCGTCGGGCTCCCGGCGATGGCCGCCGACGGCCCGTACGGGCTGGCGGTGGAGCACCTTCCGTTCGGCGTCGCGGAGCCGTTGCGCGAGTTCTTCGCCCGCCACGGAGAGCGCCTGCTGGCCGTCGTCGTCGAGCCGGTCCAGGGGGACGCGGGCCTGCTGGTCCCCCCGCCCGGCTACCTGCGGACCCTGGCCGCGCTCGCCGCCGAGCACGGGGCGTTGCTGGTGGCCGACGAGGTGCTCACGTTCGCCAAGACCGGCCGGTTCTTCGCCATGGCCGACGAGGACGGCCCGATCCCCACCGATATCACCGTCATCGGCAAGAGCCTCGGCATGGGCGTACTGTCCACCTCGATGGTGATCGCCAGGCGGTCGCTGGCCGTACGGCCGTCCGGTGCCGTGGCCACCTCCGACCTGCGCCCGCTGACCTGCGCGGTGATCCACGACGGCCTGCTGCTGATCGAGCAGGAGAAGCTGCTCGAACGCTCGGCCGAGCTCGGCGCGCGGCTGACCGCGCTCCTCGGCCGGGAGGTGCTCGACCGCTTCCCCGAGACCTATCGGGGGCTGCGGGGTACGGGGCTGCTGCAAGGGCTGGAGCTCACGGAGGACGCCGCGGACCGGCTGCACGATTTGCGGTCGCACATCATCAGAGCGGGCTGCTACATCGAGTTCATGGCCGGCGCGGGGCGTCGCTCCCACGGTCTGCCGTACGTGTTCCCCACCATGCGCGTGGCGCCGCCCCTGGTCACCAGCCTCGCCGAGGTGGAGGAGCTGGTCGCCGCGATTCGGCGGGGGACGGCGACGTTCCTTGGCACGGGCGGGTGAGCGGGCCGATGAGTGGGCCGCGTCCGCTTCGCCGCCGTGTCGAGCACGTGGACACCGACGCCGCGGGGGTGGTCCACTTCACCCGCTACGCCTCGCTCATCGAGACCGCGCTGCTGGAGGATCTGGAGGCGATGGGCGTCGGCACCCGCCTGATGAGCGAGCACCAGCTGCAACCGGCCGTGACCGAACTGCGCATGCGTTACGGAGCCGCCGCCCGTTTCCCCGACCGGATCGAGGTACGCGCCGACATCGACCATGTGGGCGGGGCCTCCTGGCGGGTCTCCGGTACGGTACGCCGCCTGCCCGACCGCCCGGACGACGGCGCCGGACCGCTGCTCGCCTCGGGCACGCTCGTGCTGTGCCTGGTCAACGCGGCCGACGGCAGTCCGGCGCCGCTGCCCGCCGCCTTACGCGCCGCGCTGCGCGCCCAGCTGAGCGAAGAGAGGGCCGATGGCCGAGACGGGTGAGTCGACCCTGGGGTTCACGGAGATCAAGCAGTGGCTGCGGCACCGCCACCCCATGATCTACATCGACCGGGTGCTCGACTACGCGCCGGGAGAGTACCTGCGCAGCATGCTGTCGGTGTCCGGCACCATGGACGCCATCGCCGGGCACTTCCCCGAGCGGGGCATCTACCCCGGCAGCCACCTGGTCCAGGCCATCGCCCAGTCGGGCATCATCCTCTACCAGATGAGCACGTCGAAGCTGGCCGACGACGAGCTCACGCTCATCGGCTCGGCGCACAGCCGCTTCCACCGCATCGTGGTGGTCGGCGACCAGGTGATCTTCGACGTACGCAGCGACAGGATCATCGGCAACACCTTCCACTTCTCCTGCCGGGCCACCGTGGACGGCGAACGGGTGGCGGCCTTCCGCGGCTCCCTCATCCGGGTCACGGTCGAGCAGCTCGGGCGGCGGCTGTGGTGAACGTCTGGGTCACCGGGATGGCCTGGTCCACCGCCCTGGGCGACAGCCTGGCCGGGGTGTGGAAGCGGCTGCTCGACGGGGAGGACGGGTTCCGGGAGGTACCGTCGGAGCACCGGCTGCGCAACCCGCTCGCCGCGACCCTGTTCGACCCGTCGCCGGAGCTGAAGCCGTCGTCACGGCAGCGGGCCCTGGCGGAGAGCACGCTGTCGCGCGCGCTCGCCGACGCCGGGCTCATGCCCCGCTCGTCGGACGTTGGCGGGTCGTCCGGGGCCGTCCCTGGCGTGGCGGTGGACCCGTACCCCGTGCTGGGCACCAGCTTCGGGGCACATCTGGACGATGAGGACGGGGACCTCTACCAGTGGGCGGCCGATGTCGCCGCCGCCGCAGGGCTGCGGCTGCCGCCCATCGCCGTCAGCACGGCCTGTTCGTCCGGGTCCGACGCGATCGCCGTCGGCGCCGAGGTGATCCGGTCGGGGGTCGCCGAGGTGAGTGTGTGCGGCGCGGCCGACGTGGTCACGCCGGCCAAGCGGCTCGCGCACACCGTACTGGGCACGATGTCGCCCACCCGGCTGCGCGCGTTCGATCGCCGGGCCGACGGGACGCTGCTGGGGGAGGGCGCGGGATTCGTCGTACTCGAACGCGAGGAGTCCGCCCGCGCCCGAGGCGCCGAGCCGTACGCGGTGCTGGCCGGAACGGGAGCGGCCAACGACGGAGCGGGCATGACGGCGCCCGACCCCGCTGGCAGCGGCGTCGGCCTCTCCGTACGGCGCTGCCTGGCCGCCTCCGGGATCGCCCCGGACGACATCGCCGTGATCAACGCCCACGGGTCCGGTACCCCTGTCAACGACGCCGCCGAGTCGGCCGCCCTGACCAGGCTGTTCGCCGGGTGCGCGGTGCCGCCGGTGGTGTTCGCCACGAAGGGGGCGCTTGGGCACACCCTCGGCGCCACCGGCGTATTGGAGGCCATCGCGGTCGTGTTGGCGCTGCACTATGGCACGGTGCCGCCGGTCGCGGGCCTGGCGGAGGTGCTGGAGGGGTTCCCCCTTCCGGTCCCCGCCGGTCGGCCGAGCGGGCTGCGGCCCGGAGCGGGACTCAGCCTGACGCTCGGCTTCGGCGGGTTCATCACGAGCCTGGCCTTCATCCGGGGAGCGCGGCATGTACGGTGATCGGCCGCCCGGGGAGTACGGGATGTACCGTGATCGGCCGCCTGGAGAGCGGGGCACGTACGGGGATCGCCCCGGCCTGGTCACCGTGGCTCACGGGCTGCGTGAGACCGGTGACCTGGCGGCGGCTGGGCGCCGGACCGCTTCCTTCTATGCCGACCCGGCTGCCTGGCTCGTGGTGTCCGCGGTCGAGGCGGCGCTGGCCTGGGCGCCGGAGGTGGTGCGTCGGCGGGCGGCCGAGATCGGCGCGCTGGCCGTCAGTGACCACGGCAGCCGCCACACCATGCGCTCGGTCGCCGACACGGCCGCCCGGGGCCGCGTCTCCCCGCTACGCTTCGCCGGCGCGAACCCCGGCTCGCTCGCCGGCCTGCTCTGCATCACGCTCGGCTTCCGCGGCCCCAGCCTGCTGGTGTGCATGCCGCCGGAGCGCGCGGGGCCCATCGTGGCGCTGATCGCGGCCGGCTGGCTGGCGACCGGCCAGTGCCGCTACGTCGCCGTCGCCGAGCACAGCGCGAACAACGGCCACCACACCGCCACCGCCCGCATCCTGGCCCCGGCACCCGATGACCAGAGCGCGGACGGCCGGATCCCAGGTCCGCGATGAGCGCCGAGGACCTGGGCCTGTCGCTCAGCGAGGTGGAGACCTATCTTGCCGAGCGCGCCGTTGACGTCGACGGCGGCGTTGACAGCGGTGGCAGCGGTGGCGGGGCGGGGCCTGGCTCGTCAGCGCCTGTCGCGGCCATCGCCGAGCTGTTCACTGAGCTGACCGGCCGGCTGGGGGCGGATCGTCTGGGGTCGGATCGCCTTCGGACCGACCGGCTGGCGGCCGATCAGCTCGGGACCGATGGACTGGGGAACGTCGTGGTCCTCGCCCTGCCGAGCGGGACGGCGCTGCTGCGGTACCTGTTCGGTGCGCTGCACGGCGGGGCGGTGCCCGTCGCCGTCCCGCCCGCCATGCCCGCGAGTCGCCTGGTGGAAGTCGCTCGCCGTCTCGGTGCCCGTCTGCTGGTCGCCCCGTACGGCAGGGCCGTTCCCGGTACGGAGGTCAGGCGCTTCGGCCGTACGGCCGTCGCCGCGCTCCCCGGTCCCTGGCAGTACCACGATCCCGGCCATGTGATCATCCTGACATCCGGGACTTCCGGCATTTTCAGCGGCTGCCTCCACCGGGCCTCGTCTCTGTTCCGGAACGCCGCCAGGCACGCCGGGGCGGTCGGGCTGCGGGCCGATGACACGATGCTGGTCACGCTGCCGCTGAACTTCTCCTACGCCCTGGTGGCCCAGGCGCTGGCGGGCCTGGTCACGGGCGCCCGTCTGGTGGTCACCGGGCCGCCGTTCAGCCAGCGGGGCTACCTCGACGCCGTGCGCCGCCACGGCGTGACGAGCTCCTCGCTGACCCCCTTCCTGCTGCGGAACCTGGTGCCCGGCGAGCCGCCCCGGGGCCTGCGCATGCTCACCGTGGGTGGCGACGCCCTGCCGTCGGAGGAGGTCACCGCGCTGGTGCAGGCGCGGAGCGACCTGGAGGTGTACATCACGTACGGCCTGACCGAGGCAGGACCGCGGGTCAGCACCCTGGCCGCGCATCGTGAACCCGCCCACCGGCACGGTTCGGTCGGCCGCCCGCTGCCCGGCGTTGAGATGTCCCTACGCGACGTACGCGACGGAGTGGGGGAGTTGCTGGTGACCTCCGACACCGTGCTCGTGCGGCGGGTCGGCGTCGCCGACGGCCGCACTCGCGACACCTCTACCGCTCCGGGGCAGATCGTCACCGACGGCCGCGTTCCCGACCGACGTACCGCTCCGGGGCAGATCGTCACCGACAGTCGTGCTCTCGACCGACGTACCGCTCCGGGGCAGATCGCTACCGGGGACCTGTTCCGTCTCGACTCGGATGGCTATCTCTACTTCGCCGGTCGCATGGGGGACTCGTGCGTCGTGGACGGGGTCAAGGTGTCGCTGTCGTCGGTGCGTCGCCTGGCCATGGGGCTTCCCGGAGTCGTGGCCGCGACCACCCGCCCCTGCCCCGGCGGCCGAGCCGGGCACGCGGGTGACGACGGGCGTGGCACGTACACCGGTGAACACGGACACGGTACGCGTGCGGGCGACGACGGGCGCGGCAGATACGCGGGTGACGGCCGGCGCGGTAGATACGCGGGCGACGATGAGCACGTCGAGCACGACGGGCAGCGGTTCGTCCTGGAGCTGTACATGCGCGACGCCACCGATGACGCGGTTCGGCGCGTTCGGGCCGAGCTGTACCGTTTCCTGCTCCGCGCCGAACGTCCCTGCCGGATCCGGGGCATCCCCGCGCAGGAGGCCGTCTACAAGTGAGTCGGCTCCTCATCGATGCAGGAGGCCGCCTATTAGTGAGAGGGCCGCCCATAAGTGGGACGGCTGCCTATGAGCGCGACGGCTCCTCGTCGATGTAGGCGGCCAGTTCGCGCACGGTGGGGTGCTCGAAGACGGCCCGCACCGGGATCTCCACCCCGAACTCTCCGATCACCGCCGCCGCGATGCGGACGGCCATGAGGGAGTGGCCCTTCAGCTCGAAGAAGTCGTCGTCGGGGCCCAGCTCCTCGCGGTCGAGCACCTCGCGCCAGATCGCCGCCAGCCGCCGCTCGGTCTCTGTCTCGAAGGCTCCCCGGGCGCCGGTGCCCGAGGTCAGCGTGTTCGGGTCTGGCAGCCGGTTTCGGTCGATCTTTCCGGTCGCGGTGAGGGGTAGCTTGTCGAGCATGACGTACGCGGCGGGCACCATGTACGCGGGCAAGACGGATGCCAGGTGACGATGCAGGACCCGCACATCCACCTTCGCCGCCGAGACCGGCTCCAGATAGGCGGCGGGGTGCACGGTGCCCTGCTCGTCGCTGAAGACGCCGACGGCGGCCTGCGCCACCCCTGGTTCGGCCCGCAGTACCGCCTCGATCTCGGCCAGTTCGACGCGGGCGCCCCGGATCTTGACCTGATGGTCGCGGCGGCCGAGGAACACCAGCGCGCCGTCGGGCCGCCTGCGCGCCAGGTCTCCGGTCCGGTACGTGCGCAGGCCGGACTCGTCCTTCGCCGAGAAGACCGCGGCGGTCTCCGCGGGCCGTCCCAGGTAGCCGCGGGCGAGGAACCGGGTCCTGATCCAGACCTCTCCCTCGTCATCCGAAGCTCCCGAAGCTCCCGAAGCACCCGAAGCACCCGAAGCACCCGAAGTGCTGTCGGCTGCCCGCAGCAGGGTCTCCACTCCCGGGATGTCCCGGCCGATGGGGATGTCCCCGGCGCAGTCCGGTTCGACCAGGTGGAACGTCGCCACGGTCGTCTCGGCCGGGCCGTACATGTTGTAGACCGCCGTCCCCGGGAAGTGAGCACGTACCTGATCCACGGTGGAGCTGTGCAGCGGCTCCCCGTACAGGCTGACCGCCCGCATACCGAGGTCGGGCGGCTCGCCCGCGCTCTCCCTGGCCAGCAGCAGGCGGCGGATGAGCGTGGGCACGCAGAACACGTGCGTCACCTCGCGGCCGTCCAGCCACGGGAGGAGTGAGGCGCCGTCGGGTTTGACCGTGGGCGGCGGGATGACGATCGCGGCACCGGCGTCCAGGGCGCTGAGGATCTCCAGGTAGGCGGCGTCGTAGCTGAGGCGGGCCAGCTGCAGCATGTGCGATCCGCGGCGCAGCCCCGTCTCCGAGGCGAGCCAGCGGGCGAAGTGCAGGAGGTTCCCGCTGCGCTGGACGATGCCCTTGGGCCGGCCCGTGGAGCCCGAGGTGTAGACCAGGCAGCTGGTGTCCCGCGGCACCGTCTCCGCTCGCGGCCCGGACGGCGCGGCCGAGACGACCGCCGCCCCGTCGCCCTGGACGGTCACCACCGCGGGAGGCGACCCTGCCGCACGTTCCGCGCCGGCCGGCGTCGTCACCAGGCCCGTCGGGCCGCAGTCCTCCAGGATCGCGCGGTGGCGGGCGGCGGGCTGGTCCTCGTCGAGCCAGACGAAGGCGGTGCCGGCGGTGAACGCGGCCAGCATCGCGGCGATGCCGGTCGCGCCGTCTGGCAGCGCCATCGCCACCACGTCGCCCGGGCGCAGGCCCGCCGCCATCAGCGCCTCACGGTAGCGTTCCATCCGCGTGGCCAGGCCGTGGTAGGTCAGGACGCCCTCGGCGGACACGACCGCCGGGCTGCCGGGGGCCTGGGCGGCGTGTTCCGCGACCCGCTGGCCGATCTCCGCGTCGAACATCATTCTCCCTCGGCGGTGAGTCCCGCGGCGGCGACGCGGGTGATCTCCTGGACGACGAAAGCCTCTCCTTGCCGTACGACGAAGTGGCCGGTGGGCACCGACCCGACCGAGCAGGTACCGGTCGTGTAGCGGCGCCACGCGGTGACGTCGGCCGGCGACAGTGCCGGGTCCTCGGCGCCCACCAGGACGCGGACCGGACAGGTGAGCCGCGGCTCCACGGATGCGGCGTACCCCTGCAAGAGCCGCAGATCCACCCGCAGATCCCGGAGCACGAGCGCCTCCACCGCCGCATCCTCCAGCACCGCGCTCACGCCTCCGCCTCCGTCGCCAGCGCCACCGCCGTCACTGTCACGCAGGTAGGACAGCAGCGCCCGGTCCGCGCCGTTCGCGGCGTAGAGGTCGAGCGTCTCCGCCCAGCGATGCGGCGGCGCCGACGAGATGAACAGGCAGGCCGTGGGGGGCGTACCCGGTGCCGCCCTGGCCGTCTCGAAGGCGAGCAGGGCGCCCAGGCTCTGGCCCACCACCATGTACGGCGGCGGCACGTCCGTGAGCGCGGCCGCGATCCGGGCGGTGAATGTCGCGAGATCGGTCACGGCGGGTCCGGACCGGTCGCCGGGACGGGGCATCCGCACGGCCAGGACCTCGACGTCCTCGGGCAGCGCGCGGGCGAGGGAGGCGTACGAGAGCGCGTCACCGCCGGCGTGCGGGAAGCAGACCGCGCGCAGCGCCGCGCCGGGTCTGCGGCGCGGCGTCCAGAAGCAGGCCTCCGCCGCTGACGTGCTCACGAAGCCTCTCCCGGTGGTTCGGCGGCCACGAAGAAGACCAGCGGCTCGCCAGGAACCGGCGCGGCAGGGAAGACCATCGGCTCGTCCGGAACGGGCGCGGCCGGGCCCGACACGCTCGGGCCCGTTGCGGTCAGGCCGAGTGCGTCCAGGTCCGATGCATTCGCGGCCGTTGCGTCCAGATCCGGTGTGATCAAGGTCGGTGCGGTCAGGTCCTGTGCGGTCGGGGTCGGGGCTTCGGCGGGGGAGGGCTCGTCGTTCCAGAGGAAGGTGCCTGGCACCAGGAAGCCGGGCAGCCGCCGACGGAGCCGGGCGCGCAGTTCGGGCCGACCCGGGCGGGTCCCGCCAGGTACGGCGGTGAGGCGGGCCGTGAGCTCGCCGTCGTCTCCCACCGACACCTCGGCCGCCGCGACCGACGGTTCGTCGAGCAGCGTCCGCTCGATCACCTCCCCCGGCACCCGGCAGCCGCGGACCACGAGTTCGCCGTCCGTACTCCCCAGGACGTCCAGCCCGCCGCCGGCCCCCATGCGACCGAGCAGCCCGGTCGACGTCCCGTCGAGCCAGACCTCGCCGGGCACCCCGTACGGCAACGACACCCCGTGCTCGTCGCGGATCGACACCTGAGCCTGCCTCGCACCCCCGCCGAGCAGCGCGTACGCCCCGGACACCGGCTGATCGGGGTCACCGCACAGAAGGCGCAGCACCCGCACGTAGTCGTCGGCCAGCCCCGCGACCGTCTCCTCGTCGAACAGGTCGGCGTTGAAGGAGACCTCCATGACCATGTCGTCCTCGGCTTGGTCCAGCAGGTGTACCTCCAGGTCGAAGCGGGTGGCGGGCTGCGAGACGTCCCTGCCCCAGAGCCGGGCGGCGAGGTCGCCCCAGCGCGTCTCGGTGCCGTACGCCGGAGTGACCAGCATCTGGAAGATCACCTGGAGCAGCGGGATGTACGAGGGGTCACGCCGCAGGGACAGCTGGTCGACCAGGACGTCGAAGGGCAGCAGATCATTGTCGTAGGCGTCGAACAGCGCCTCGCGGGCCGCCCCGAGCACCGCGAGGAAGCTCGGATCCCCGGACAGATCCATCCGTACCGGCAGCGTGCCCACGAAGAAGCCCACCGTCCCGGCGAACTCCGGCCGCGAACGCCCGGCCACGACCACACCGATCACCAGGTCGCTCGCGCGGGCGTAGCGGGCGAGCAGGACGGCGAAGGCGGCGTAGGCGACGGTGTACGGCGTGACCCGGTGCGCCGCGGCGAAGGACCGCAGCGTGGCGGTCACGTCCACCGGCACGGGCTTGACGAGCAGGCCGCCGCGGAAGTCCTGGATCCTCGGCCGCGGCCGGTCGGCGGGCAGCGTGATGAGTTCCGGCGCGCCCGCCAGCCGCCGCCGCCAGTACGCGAGCACCCGCTCGGCCGCGGGGGAACCGGCCAACTCCTGCTGCCACCGGGCGTACTCGAGGTAGCCGGCCGGCGGCGGGCCGAGGGGCCGGCCCGCGTACAGCAGCCCGAGCTCCTCGTCGATGATCGGCACCGACCAGCCGTCGATCACGATGTGATGGACGCACAGCAGGAGCACGTGCAGATCGGGCGTGACGCAAAGGAGGTGGGCCCGGATCAGGTCGTCCCGCGCGAGGTCGAACGGCCGCGCCGACCACACTCGGGCGAACTCCGTCGCCGCCGCCTCCCAGCCACGCTCGCCCGAAAGATCCGCCGCCGCCTCCCAGCCGGGTTCTCCCGCGAGATCCGTCGCCGCCGCCGAGCCGAGATCGGTCGCCGTCGGCTCCGAGCCGAGATCGGTGCTGGGCAGCTCGACGTCGAAGGGCGTGCCGCTCACCACCGCGCGGGCGACCCCGCCGTCGGCGGGGAACCTCATGCGTAACGCGACGTGCCGGTCGGCCAGCGCGCCGAGGGCCCGGCGCAGCGCCGCCACGTCCAGCGGCCCGCGCAGCTCGTAGCCCCGGAAGACGTTGTACTGCGGCGAATCCGGCGCGAGCTGCTGGAGAAACCACAGCCGTTGCTGTGCGGGCGACGGCATCGGCTCGTGTTCGTCCGGCATCGTCTCCTCACCTGTGAGAGAGGCGAAGTGGCTGGTGTACCGGAGATCTCTGCAAGGAGGCTCTATCAGCCCTCCGGGCTTGTCAAGCGGCCGGTCGGCGCAGCCCCTCCAGGCAGATCTGGATGATCGGCTCGGCCAGCTCCGCCGCCGGTAGCCCGGGATCCACCAGGCACTGCAGCAGGCAGCCCTCGATGGTCCCCACGATGACGGTCGCGTGGCGCTCGTCCAGGCCCTCGCGCAGCACGCCTTCCTTCCCGGCCTGGCGCAGGAGCTCGGCGATCACCGCCCGCGCGTCGCCGTAGACGGCCGCCATGTCCACCAGCGAGCCCTCCGCGTCACGGGAG
This sequence comes from Nonomuraea sp. NPDC049158, assembly GCF_040648335.1. NCBI lineage: Bacteria > Bacillati > Actinomycetota > Actinomycetes > Streptosporangiales > Streptosporangiaceae > Nonomuraea > Nonomuraea sp. NPDC049158. The sequence continues at coordinate 67,942 of NZ_JBEZDM010000024.1, read as the reverse complement.
GCCGCCCACAGGTCGACCATGATCCGGGCGGGCTCGCGCCGCGCGGTCAGCACGCCGAGCACCTCGCGTACCATCTCGGCCAGCCGCTCCAGCGCGGGCCCGCGCCCGTTGAGCGCCCGGTCGAAGATGGCGGCCGACATGGTCCGGTAGCCTTCGAAGGCGGCTTCCAGCAGCGCGTCCCTGCTGTCGTAGTAGAGATAGACGCTGCCCTTGGCGATGCCCGCCTCGGCGGCGATGTCATCGATGCGGGTGGCGGCGAAGCCCTTGCGGGCGAACACCCGCACCGCCGCGGTGAGGATCTCTTTGCGTCGCGCGGCCTTGTCGACCGTCCTGGGGGACATAAGATCATTATGACTGACTAGTCAGTCAATATCCAAATCGAGATGCGGTCTGTCCGTTTCCCCATCTAGGGTGCTGACAGTGAGAGACGTACGGCTGCTGCCCAAAGCCCACCTGCACGTTCACCTGGAGAGCACGGTACGCCCCGAGACCTCGCGCGAGTTCGGCGGGCCGGCCGGGCGGGGCGGGCCGTTCGCCACGTTCCGGGAGTTCGCCGACCATCGGGCGCTGGTACGCGGGCGGCTGCTCACGGCCGAGCACTTCCGGCGGATTGCGCTGGAGTTCTGCGAGGACGAGGCGGCCCAGGGCACCCGCTACGCGGAGGTGTCGTTCACCGCGGCCGCGCACGGCGAGCGGCTCGGCGCGCCGGAGATGCCGCTGGAGGCGGTGCTGGACGGGCTGGCCGAGGGGTCGCGCCGCTACGGGATCGAGTGCCGGGTGCTGCTCGACCACTCCCGGCGCCGCTCCGTCGACCGGCTCTGGCAGACGTTGCGCCTGGCCACCCGTTACGAGGCGGTCATCGGCATCGGGCTGGCGGGTGACGAGAGCCACCCGGTGGCGCCGTTCGCGGAGGTGCTCGACGCGGCCAGGGACGCCGGGGTGCGCCTGGTGCACCACGCGGGGGAGTTCGGCGGGCCGGAGAGCATCCGCGAAGCGCTCGCGATCGGGCACGCCGAGCGGATCGGACACGGCGTCCGCGTCCTGGAGGACGAGGCGGTGGTCGCCGAAGTGCGGGAGCGCGGAGTGCCGCTGGAGGTCTGTCCCACGTCGAACGTCCTGCTCGGTGTCGTGCCCAGCCTGGCCGAGCATCCGCTGCGGCGGCTGAGCGCGGCGGGGCTGGCGGTCACGCTCAACACCGACGGCGAGACCGACCTGGCCGGCGAGTACGCGCTGGCGCGGGAGGTCTTCGGGTACGACGACGCGGAGCTGGCCGGGTTCGCCCGGGCCTCGATCGACGCGTCGTTCGCGGGGGAGGAGCTCAAGGCGGGGATGCGGGCGGGGGTGGACGCCTGGCTGGCGGACTCGGACCTGGCGGACGCGGGCTCGGGTCGATGACCCGCCGCGTGTCCTACGCCGGCGCTGACCGTCGGGGTGCGGTCAGCGCTCGCGTACCCGATCAGTCCGAGTGGCTGTCCTTGGTCACCGCGCCGTCGCTCGCGTCCACCGTCATGTCCTGCTTGGACCCGTTGGGCGGCACCACGTCCACCTCCCAGACGATCTTGTCCCGGTGGCTGTCCAGGTTGATCTCGGTGATGCGGCCGCCCGGCACGGCCGCGAGGACCTTGGCCGCCGCCTGCGCGTAGTCGAGCTTGGCGGACTTGATCCGGTCGAGGTGGCGGGCCTTGTCGTCGGCGTTCTCGTCGTCCTCCGCCCGTGGGCCGCTGACGACCTTGGTGGTGTCCGATTCGACGTCCATCTGGTGTTCGATGCCCTTGTCGTCGACGACCTGTACCTCCCAGAGGTTGCCGTTCTCCTCGGTCTCCATCGCGACGAGCGTCGAGCCGGGCACGGCCTTCATCGCGGCCTTTCCCACCTCCTCCAGCTTCTTCACCGCCGAGCGCTTCTGCGAGTCGGCGTGAGCGCCGTACTTGGGCGACTCGGTGGCGGCGATGTACGGCGTGGGAGAAGCGCCGAACTGCTCGGTCATTTGACGGGCGTCGCCCCCGCAGGCGGTCGCCGTAAGCAGCGCCGCGCCGGCCAGAGCGCCCCCGATGATCGTTTTAGTCATAGGGCGACACTTATCATTTCCGCAGGTAGAACGGTGTGAACGACATGGCCGACGCCGCGGCGCGGACTTGGCTTTCCGGCTTGCCGTGTCCGATAGTGGGCGCCATGGCTCCTTCCTTGATCGTCGCCGTCGTGGGCGACTTCGACCCGACATTCCCTACGCACACGGCCACGAACGACGCGCTGCGTCACGCCTCGGCAGAGCTGGGGATCGAGATCGAGGTCCAGTGGCAGGCGACCGAGCCGCTGGAACAGGACCTGTCGGCCGTACACGCCGCCGACGCCTTGCTGTGCGCGCCCGGCAGCCCGTACCGCAGCCTGAACGGGGCCGTCGCCGCCCTGCGTCACGGCCGCGAGCAGGGCGTCCCGACGCTGGGCACCTGCGGCGGCTTCCAGCACATGGTGATCGAGTACGCCCGCCACGTGCTCGGGTTCGAGGACGCCCAGCACGCCGAGTACGACCCGTACGCCTCGGACCTGTTCGTCAGCGCGCTGACCTGCTCGCTCGTCGGCAAGACCATGCCCGTCAGCCTCGTGGCGGGCTCACGGGCGGCCGAGTTGTACGGCCTCACCGAGGTCGAGGAGCAGTATTACTGCAACTTCGGCCTGGAGCCCGGCCACCGGCGAACCCTGCACGACGGAGGGTTCCGGGTGACCGGCGTCGATGGAGAGCAGGAGGCGCGGGTGCTGGAGCTTCCCGGACATCCCTTTTACGTGGCGACCCTGTTCGTGCCGCAGGCCCGATCGACACCGGAACAGCCGCATCCGCTGCTCACCGGGCTGCTGCGGGCGGCTCGTCAGAACAGAGGCTGACTACCCGACCGTGTGATGTGCGAGCGCGTACGGTCCGACCAGTATGGAGAGGATCGCGGGCCGTATCCGGAGGGAAGGAACCGTCAGATGACCGAGGAGCGACCCGAGCTGCCGCGCGAGGAATGGCGTCAGTTCTTCGACAACCTGTCAAGGCAGTACGAAGGCTCGGACGTGACCGTCGAGGTGCTGAGCCGGACGTTCGGCGATCTCATGCAGGCCGAGAAGCTCCCTCTCGCCTATCTCGAGTACGACGACAAGGACGACATCTTCACCGTGGCGATAGGCGGGCGGGATGGGCGGTATCCGGTGGTGCTCGCTCATCTCATCCAGCGGCCGCAGCGGATACTCGCCGATACCGTGGCGCCCGACATGCCCCGGGCCTTCGACATCGTGGACGCGGAAGGCACGCAGACGATCATCATGCTCCATGAGCCCGCGGTGTGGAGCGGCGCGCCGACTTCATAACCCCAGCCCGACGCCCCCATGCCCCGGCGACCTTGTGACCTCAGCCTGACGCCCCGACGCCCCGACGCCTCTGCGACCTTGTGACCTCAGCCCGGCGCCCCGGCGACGCGTCGCATGATCGAGACGATGGCGGCGGGGTGCGTGAGGTGCGGGTGGTGACCGGTGCCGGGAATGGTCGTGACGGTGGCCGGGCCGGGGTCGGCGATCAGCGGATCCAGCTGCCCGGCAACGAGGTGGACCGAGACCGTCTCGCTGAGCAGGGCTTGGAGAGCGGCGCGCTCGGCGGGCTGGTTCGCGTCCCGGAGCAGGCGGGCCGTACGGCGGGCGACGCCAGGCCGGTGCAGGTGGGCGGCGGCGCTCGCGACGGCCCGGCGGGCTTCGTCCGGGGAATCGCCGTCGCCGAGGAGTGAGGCCGCGAGACGGTCGGCGGAGATTCTCTTGAGGAGTGGCGTGGCGAGCGCCGGTGTGCGGAGCAGTCTCGGGGCCGCCTCCTGGAGGAAGTAGGGGGAGACGAGGACCAGGCCGCTGAGGCGATCGGGATAGGCGGCGGCGTAGCGGAGCGCCGGTGCGGCCGCCGCGGAGTGGGCGACGATCACGGGCCGGGTCCGTACGGGCGCCAGCAGATCGGTGAGCCAGGCCAGCGGGCTGGCCGAGGTGGGGGCCGAGCGGCCGAGCCCCGGCAGGTCGGCGACGAGAGCCGGTGCTCCGTCCAGTTCGCCGAGCACTCCCTGCCAGGACTCGCCGTCGAGGGGGAGTCCGTGCAGGAGCACGAAGCCGGGCGAGGTTCTGTCCCCGGCGAGGTAGGTACGGGATCCGCCTACGTCGTGGAAGCCACCGGGAAGCACGGCCGGGGCCGTCCCGAACCTGTCCGCCACCAGCCGATCAGCCCAGCGGCGCAGCGCGGTCTCGACGGGAGGCTGCCGGAGGCCCGCCGCCTCGGCGACCCGCTCGGCTGAGGCGATGTCGTAACGGTCCTCGGCCAGGAAGGCCAGGGTCTCGGGGTTGGCTCCGGTCAGCGCGGTGGGGAGGCGGCGGATCAGGGCCACCGGCACGAGGGTTTTCGGCGCGCGTACGCCCAGGTGGGCCGCGAGCAGGCGCACCAGGTCGGGCAGGTTCGGGGTGTTCTCGTCGAGTACCCAGTGCAGGCCGCCGGGCTTCGGGTCGTGCTCGGGGATCGCGGCCATGAACGACGCGAAATGATCCACGGTCTCCACGGGCACGAACGTACGGGCGGTTCCCGGCAGCGCGGGAAGCCGGCCGTTCCACAGGTCGCGGACGACTTCAGCCAGGCCGATGTACTGCCCGGCCTCGCCCGTGGTCGAGTGGCCGATCACGGCGCTCGGGTTCACCACGGTCAGCGGGACCCCCAACTGCTCAGCGACGACTCGTACGGCGGCGTCCGCCTCGGTCTTGGAGCCCTCATAGGCCCCTTGGCCTCGGTAGAGCTCCGCCAGCTCGGCCTCCGGAAGCGGGTACCGCTCCCGCGGGCCCAGCCCGACCCGGTAGCCCGACACGTGGATCAGCCTGCGTAGGCCGGGCCGGGTCGCGGCCCAGCGCAGCACGTTGAGCGCGCCCTCGACGTTGACCGTCCTGGCCTCCTCGCGCCCCAGCCCGAACCGGTAGATGGCGGCGGCGTTGACGACATCCCGTACCCCGGCGAGCCGCTCGTCGTCCGCCGCGCTCAGCGCCAGACCCGGACCGCTCGTGAGATCACCGGCCACGACCGTGAGCCGCTCGGCGTCCGCGCCATGACCGTGCAGCCAGGCGCGCAACTCACCTTCGCCACCCGCGCCTGTGCGGCCCTGAGCCGCTGAGGCGCTCGCGTTCGTGCGGCCCCGTGACGGGTCGCGGAGGATGGCCGCGACCGTGCGGCCCTGTTCCAGCAGGCGCAGCACCGTCCACCTGCCGATGAAGCCGGTCGCGCCGAACACCACGGCGTCCGGCACGCTCCTCGAAGTCTCGTCCATCCCACATTCCTCTCTAGACCGATCTACATAATCTGTGGGCGGCAAAACGCCCGAACCTCAGCGAAAAGAGCTCAGTCGGTGCCGAGCAGCTTGGCGATGCGCCGGCTGGTCTGCTCAATGGGAGTCCGGCTGCGACCGGCTCGGGCCAGCACGAGCGCGCCCTCGATCAGGGCGAGCACCGTCGCCGCGAGCTCATCCGCCTCGGCCGCGTCATGGCCGTCGACCCGGAGGGCATCGGCCAGCGCCCGCTGCCAGCCCGCGTAGATGTCACCGCAGATCGGCTGCAGGACGTCGTTGGTCGCGGCGACCTCCAAGGCCACCGTCGCCACCGGGCACCCCTTGGCGTAGCCGGCGGCCACCATCCGGTCGGCCAGCGCCGCCAGCAGCGCCTTGACGAGATCGCGGGAGCTGGGCGCCGTCGAGGCCAGCTCGACCACGATGCCGTCGACCTCTCGACCGGCGGCGGTGAGGGCCTCGCTGACCAGCTGGTCCTTGCCGCCGGGGAAGTGGTGATAGAGCGACCCGCGAGGAGCTCCCGCCATCGCGAGCACCTCATTGAGCCCGGTGCCGTGATAGCCCTTGGCCTCCACCAGCGTCCGGGCCGCCTCGATCAGCCGCGCCCGCGTCTCATCACCCTTGACCGCCACGCCACCGAGAATAGACCGATCTGCATAATTCGCAAATCACCCCATGCCAACAATGGTCTTCACGATGTCGCGCGGCGGATCGGCCAGCCCGCGTGACACGGCCTGGGACAGCGGCACGGTCTGCGTGGGCAGCCGATCGACGCGGATCTGCCCGCCGTGCAGCAGGGCGACCGCCGCCCGCAGGTCGGTGTCCCACCGGTGGGAGGAAGACCCCACGACCCGCTTCTCGCCCAGCACCACGTCCAGCGTGGGAAAGGCGGCAGGGTCCGGCGACACGCCGAGCAGGACCACGCTCCCGCCGCGCCGGCACAGCGACAGCGCGCTCTCCACCGCGGCCGCCGGCCCCGCGCTCTCCACCACCGCGTCGGCGCCGCGCCCATCGGTCAGCTCGCGTACGGCGGCGAGGGCGGCGTCCGGCGCCACGCCGACCAGGCCGAACGACCGGGCCAGCGCGCGGCGGCCCGGATCGGGGTCGACCGCGACGACCGTCGCCGCGCCCCGGCACCTGGCCACCTCGGCGACCAGCAGGCCGACGGCCCCGGCGCCGACGACCGCGACCACGGCCCCGGACACGTCGCCGGCCTTGTCCAGCGCGCGGACGGCGACGGCCGCCGGCTCGGCGAAGACGGCGACGGCGGCGGGCAGGCCATCGGGCAGCGGGACGCAGCGCGCGGCCGGCGCCACCAGGTATTCGGCCAGGCCGCCGTCGTCCTGCAAGCCGAGCGCCGCGCCACGCTCGCACAGCGGATAGTCGCCGCGGGCGCACCACCAGCAGCGGCCGCAGCCCAGCACGACGTCCGGCACGACCGCGGTGCCGGGGGCGAGGCTCACTCCGGCACCGGCCTCCGCCACCACGCCGACGACCTCGTGCCCCAGGGTGAGCGGCGCGGTCCGGCCGGTCAGGGGGTGCGGTTCGACCGGCACCACGACCGGCCCGAACCGGTACTCCTCGATGTCGCTGCCGCACAGGCCGCACAGCGTGACCGCGATCAGGACCTGGCCGGGACCCGGCGCGGGCACCTCGGTCTCGACCAGCCGCACGTCGCCGCGCCCGTACCAGCGCAGCGCCGCCATCCTGCTCGCGACCGGCTTCCGGACCACGCTCACGGCCGGTTCCCGGACAGGCGGGTGGTGACGTCGGCGCGTTCGGTGAGGCCGGGGACGAGCTCCACCCCCAGCCCCGGTCGTCCCTCCAGGCTCACCCAGCCATCCTCCACCAGCGGCAGGCCGGTCGCCAGCTCCTGGTACCAGGTGTGCTGGAAGGCCCGCACGCTCTCCTGGATCAGCGTGTTGGGCTGGCTCAGGGCGAGGTGGACGCACGCCGCGAAGGAGATCGGGCCGGTGCAGTCGTGCGGCGCGAAGGGGATGTCGTACGAGTCGGCCAGCGCGGCGATCTTGCGAGCCTCCGTGAGCCCGCCCGACCAGCCCATGTCGATGATCGCGACCCGGATCGCCGACCGCTCCAGCAGCCCGCGGAAGGACCGCTGCCCGGTCAGCGTCTCGCCGGTGGCCAGCGGCGCGGACGTCGATGCCTGCAGTGTCGCGTACGAGCCGTGGCTGTCGGACCGCAACGGGTCCTCCACCCACAACGGGGCGAACCGCTCCAGCTCCCGCACCAGCCCGACGGCCGCGTACAGGCTCCACAACCCGTGCAACTCGACCATGACCTCCATCTCGGGCACGGCGTTCTTGATCTCGTCGAGCACCCGCAGGCCGGCCCGCAGATCCTCGCGGTCCAGCCGCATGCCGCCGGTACGCTCGGCCGCCTGGTCGAAGGGCCACACCTTCATGGCGCGAAACCCCTCCTCCCACAGGGACTTGGCCAGCTCCGCCGGGCGCTCCAGGAAACCCCGCAGATCGTCGTACGCCGACGCCGCCGCCAGCCCCCAGTTGGACACGGCCTGGCGCGGCTCGTTCTTGATGTAAGAGGAGCCGGCGCAGGTGTTATAGACCGGGAGGCGGTCGTGGAAAGGCCCGCCGAGCAGGGTGGACACCGGCTGCCCTGTGGCCTTGCCCAGCAGGTCCCACACGGCGAGATCGACCGCGCCGTTGCCGCGCGTCTCCACGCCGCTGCCCTGGAAGCCGACATGTCCGGTCAGCAGCCGGCGCAGCCGCTCCGGGCCGGGCAGCGGCGCGCCCACGAGGAGGGGCGCGACGGTCTCGTGCAGGTAGGCCTCGACCGCCTCGGCCCCGAAGAACGACTCGCCGAGGCCGGCGTGCCCGTCGTCGGTGTGCAGCCGCACCAGCAGCACGTTGGGCTGAATCGAACAGCGGATGGTCTCCAGTCCGCTCACGACGGCTCGGGTACTCATGATTCCAGGACGGTATCTGGTAAGACCAGTAAATCGCAAGGAACGAATCACCCTTGACAGTGGCGCCTCTGCCAGCAAAGCTCTAGCAATCTGGTAAGACCACGGTCCGGACGGATGTTGAGAACTATGACGTTGACCGGCAGACCTCTGGCGATCACCATGTGGGACTTCTCCTGGCTCGAACGGCGCTGGGACGGCGCCGGGTACGAGGACTGGGACCGCGCGCTGGACGAGCTCGTCGAGCGCGGCTACGACGCGGTACGCATCGACGCCTTCCCCCACCTGGTGGCGGCCGATCCGCGGCGGACCTGGCGCCTGCTGCCCGTCTGGCACTTCGAGCAGTGGGGCGCGACCGAGCCGGTGTCGGTGCGGGTGCTGCCCGAGCTGCTGGAGTTCATCCAGGCGTGCGCGGCCAGGGGCCTGCGGGTGGCGCTGTCCTCCTGGTTCCGCCGGGACGAGCTCGACACCCGGTCCCGGATCCGGACCGCCGCCGACCTGGCCGCCGTCTGGGACGTCACGCTGACGGCCGTCGAGGAGGCCGGTCTGGCCGACGCGATCTACTTCGTCGACCTGGTCAACGAGTGGCCGCTGGCGATGTGGGCGCCCTTCCTGTACGGGAACGACGCGGACGCCGCCGCGCTGTCCCGAGCGGACGAGCGGGTACGTAGCTGGACGCGCGAGGCGATCGGCGCCCTGCGCGCCAAGCATCCGCGCCACCGCTACACGCTGTCCATCGCCACCGAGACCACCGGCGCCGACGGTGAGGACCTCACCGAGCTGGACCTGCTCGAACCACACGTGTGGATGACGCCGCAGGCCACCGGCTTCTACGACGAGATCGGCTACGACCTGGAGCACTCCCAGTTCGACCCGCGCGCCTACGAGCCGCTGTCCGGCCCGGCCGAACGCCTGTACCGGGCCGACCCGCAGCGGTGGGCCGGTGGCCTGACCGACCACATCCAGCGCGTCGCCGAGTGGTCGCGGTCGACCGGCAAGCCGCTGGTGACGACCGAGTGCTGGGCCATCGTCAACTACAAGGACGGGCCGGGCAGGGACTGGGGCTGGATCAAGGAGCTGTGCGAGGTCGGGGTACGCGCCGCGCTGGCCACCGGCCGCTGGGAGGCGCTGTCGACCAGCAACTTCTGCGGGCCGCAGTTCGCCGGCATGTGGCGTGACGTGGCCTGGCACCGCAGCATGACCGACGCCATACACGCGGGGGCAACCGAATTCACCGCCGTTCCGTGAGCGGCCTTCTCTCTGAGCGGCCTTCTCCCTGAGCGGCCCTTTCCCTGAGCGGTCTCACCCCACAACGGCTCGTGTCCTGAGAGGAACGAACACATGAGTGCCATCCCCCGTCGAGACCTCCTGCGCGGCGCCGCCCTGCTCACGCTCGGTGGCGCGGCGAGCCAGCTCACCCTGACCGGGTGCGGGTCGTCCGCGCCGCAGGCCGGCTCCAGCAAGACCGGGCCACAGGGCCAGGTCGTCGTCTGGATGCACGAGGAGCCCGCCAACACCAAGTACTTCAATGCCAAGATCGCCGAGTACCAGAAGCAGTTCCCGAAGGTGTCGATCAAGCCGCTGTACGTCCCGATCGCCAACCTCGACACCAAGCTCTCCACGGCGTTCACCACGGGCGCGCCGCCCGACCTGATCAAGGTCGGCGCCTGGACCCTCGCCGAGCGGGCCTCGAAGCAGCAGCTCGCGCCGTTGCCGCCGGCGGAGTTCGGCGCCGCGTCCATCGACGCGCTCAAGGGCAGGTTCGAGACCAACGCGTTCGCCGCGCTGACCTACGAGCAGCAGGTCTACGGCACGCCGATCGACTTCAACTCGGTCCACCTGTGGTATCGCCGCGACCGCTTCGAGAAGGCCGGGCTCGACCCCGACAAGCCCCCCACCACGTGGGAGGAGGTCGCCGAGTTCAGTAAGAAGCTCACCAACGCCGACGCCTCCCAGGTCGGGCTCCAGTGGCAGCTCGCCGACAACATCTGGGCGATGCTGAACTTCATCCCGCTGATCCGCGGCCTGGGCGGGCAGATCATCGACGAGAGCTCCCGGCGCGGCATGCTGAACACGCCGGAGGGCATCAAGGCGCTCGAATACTACGGCAGCCTCGGCAATCCCAAGCTGAGCGACCCGGTCGGCGCGTTCGGCCTGTTCGCCAAGGGCACCTCGGCCATGCTGATGTCCGGCCGGTTCACCTCGAGCCTCATCCCGGCCATCAACCCGAACGCCAAGATCGGCCAGACCTTCGACAGTGCCCTCGTGCCCAGCTGGGAGGGCAAGGAGAAGGTGGCCGCCGGCTACTCCTGGGGATGGTTTGTCGCCAAAAAGGCGAAAAATCCGTACACGGCGTGGCATTTCATTAACTGGCTGCTCAACGGGGACAACGTCAATCAGCAGCTGGCCGCCACCGGCCTGGTCACGCCGACGGCCGGCTGGCAGAAGCTGCCCAGCGCGAACGACAAGGCCAGCCAGCAGCTGGAGCAGCAGATCCCGTACACCGACTTCGGCCCGGTGCTCCCGCAATGGACCGAGACGATCAAGGCGCTGCTCGACGCGCTCGAATCGGTGATCCACAAGCAGGCGCCCGCCCAGCAGGCGGCGACCGCCTTCGACGCCGCGGTGGGACGGATTCTCAAGTGATCGGCAGCAAGGCCCGCACCATGAGCGCGGTCGAGGCCCGCGCCGGCGCGGGCCTCGCCGCCCCGGCGATCGTGTACTTCGTGCTCTTCTGGGCGTTGCCCGCGCTCGCCGCGCTGTACCTGAGCTTCACCTCGTACGACCTCTCCGGCACCCCGCAGTGGGTCGGGCTCGACAACTACCGCGAGATGGTGACGAGCGACGAGTTCTGGAGCAGCGTGTGGGTGACCCTGCTGTACACGATCTTCGCGGTGGGCCCGACGATCGTGATCGCGCTGGTCGTGGCCGTGCCGCTGGCCAAACCCGGCAGGTTCCGGGCCTGGCTGCGCGGGCTGGTCTTCATCCCCGCGGTGATGCCGCTGGTCGGCGCCACCGTACTGTGGCAGGTGATCTACTCGACCGGCGGCCTGGCCGACGCGCTCGCCGGCGCGGCCGGGGTCGGCCCGCGTCCCTGGCTCACCGACTCCGACTACGCCATCTGGGCGTTGCTCGTGATGGTCATCTGGAAGTACGTCGGCCTGTACGTGATCATCTTCGTCGCCGGGCTGCAGGCCCTGCCGGCCAACGTCTTCGAAGCCGCGGCCATCGACGGCGCCCGCACGCTGCGTACCTTCTTCCTGGTCACCGTGCCGCTGCTGCGCCGTACCTTCACCTTCGTCATCGTCGTGGCGGTCACCGGGGCCATGCAGTCGTTCGTGCCCGCCTACCTGCTCACCAAGGGCGGCCCGGTCAACGCCACCCAGGTGCTGCCCCTGTACCTCTACAACAACGCGTTCTCCTTCTCCCGCTTCGGCTACGCCTCCGCGATCGCGATCGTCCTGCTGGTGGTGCTGCTGGTGTTCGCGTTCACCCAGTTCACGTTGGTCAGGAGTGACGACGAATGAGAATCGGCCGGTCGCTCACCGTGGTGGCCCTCATCGGGTTCGTGGCGCTGATGCTGCTCCCGCTCTACTCCATGATCGTGCTGGCGTCGGCGCCGGACGACAGCGACCTGTCCGGGCTGCGGTTCACCGGTTTCGCGCTGTTCGACAACATCGGCGAGATCATGACCGACGGCCGGTTCCCGCGCTACCTGATGAACAGCGTCCTGATCGCGTCGGCGGTCTCCGTGCTCGACGTGGCGATCTCGGCCGCCGCCGGGTACGCGCTGGCCCGGCTGCGCTTCCCCGGCCGGGCCGCCCTGCTGAACCTGGTGGTCGTCGCGCTGTCCCTGACCCCCGCGGTCGTCATGATCCCGGTGTTCGTCATGCTCAGCGAGATCGGCTGGCTCAACAGCTACCAAGGGCTGATCGCGCCGTTCGCCGCCAGCGCGCTGGGCGTCTTCCTGGTCCGGCAGTTCGCGCTGGGCATCCCCGTGCAGATGCTGCACGCCGCGCGGGTGGACGGCGCCAGTGAGCTGCGCATCTTCCTCCGCATCGCCGTACCGCTGCTGCGGCCGGCGCTGCTCACCGTGCTGCTGCTGCAGTTCCTCGCCCAGTGGGACAACCTGATCTGGCCCTTGATCGCGGCCAGCGAGCAGGACCTGTGGACGTTGCCGCTGGCGCTGTCGTCCTTCGAGGGGGAACACGGGATCGTCTACCACCTGCAGACCGCGGCGGCGCTCATCTCGATCCTGCCCCCGCTCGTCCTGTTCTCCTTCCTGCAGCGTTACTACGTCTCAGGTCTCACCCTCGGAGGGGTCAAGAGATGACCGACGGCATCCGCGTCGAGCGGGTCACCAAGCGCTACGGCAACCAGGTGCTGTTCGCCGACATCGACCTGCACGTACGGGACGGGGAGTTCCTGGTGATCGTCGGCCCGTCCGGCTGCGGGAAGTCCACGCTCATGCGCATCGTGGCCGGCATCGAGCCGGTCAGCGCCGGCCGGGTGACGGTGGGCGGGCGGGACGTCACCCACGCCCACCCCGGCGACCGCGGGATCGGCATGGTCTTCCAGGACTACGCCCTCTACCCGCATCTGAGCGTCGAGGGCAACCTGGCGTTCGGGCTGCGCGCCCACCACGTGCCGAAAGAGGTCATCCGCCAGCGGGTGGCCGACACCGGCCAGGCCCTCGGCCTCACCGACCAGCTCAAGAAGAAGCCCGGACAGCTCTCCGGCGGTCAGCGGCAGCGGGTCGCGCTCGGCCGCGCCATGATCAGGGAGCCGGCCGCGTACCTGATGGACGAGCCGCTGTCGAACCTGGACGCCGCGTTGCGGGTGCAGATGCGGGCCGAGCTCATCGAGTTCCACCGCCGCACCCAGGGCACCGTCCTGTACGTGACACACGACCAGGTCGAGGCCATGACCATGGGAGACCGGGTCGCGGTGCTCAACGAGGGCGAGTTCGCGCAGATCGGCACCCCGACCGAGATCTACGAGAAGCCGGCCAGCGTGTTCGTCGCCACGTTCCTCGGCAGTCCCCGGATGAACCTGCTCGACGCCACCGTACGCCCGGCCGACACGCACGTGGAGCTGACCAGCGGCGAGCTGAGCTGGCGGCTGCCGCGCGAGGCGTTGCCGGCGGACCTGCCCGAGTCGGTGCGGATCGGCTTCCGGCCGGAGTCGGTACGGTTGCCCGTCGACACCGGGACTCCCGCCTACGAGCTCGCGGCGACCGTGTCGTACCGGGAGAACCTCGGCAACGAGAGCATCCTCCACCTCCGCGACGGCGCCGGACGGACCATCATCGCCCGGCTCCCGCCGCGCAGCGGCCCGCGCGACGGCGAAAACGCGACATTCCAGGTGCCGCTCACCGATCTTCATCTCTTCGGCCCTGATGGGCGGGCCCGCTGGCACGGCACCGAACTCGCCGACGACGGCCAGCCGCTACCGTGGTCGGCATGACCGCTGGGCGGGGGAAGAAACCGTCGACGACGAACCTCGGCACACTCATCGCCGTACTCGAGAACCGGATCCTGACCGGACAGTGGGCACCCGGTGTCCGCCTGCCGTCCGAACGCGACCTGGCGGCCGAGTTCACCGTCAGCCGTCCCGTCATCCGGGAGACGCTCAAAGCCCTGCAGGAGCGCGGGCTGGTCGAGGTCTCGCCGCAACGCGGCAGCTTCGTCCGCCAGTACACGGCCGAGAACCTGATGCGGCCGATGAACCTCGCGGCCCGCGCGGCGGGCGTCACGGCCCGGCAGCTCATGCGGGCCCGCGTCATGCTGGAGACCGAGGCCGCCGGCCTGGCCGCGGTCAACGCCACCAAGCAGGACCGGACCGACCTGCTGCGGATCCACCAGCTGTTCGCCCAGCCGGGCAACGTGCACGCCAGGGCGCGCGTCGACCTCACCTTCCACGAGACCATCGCGCGGGCCTCCGGCAACCCGGTGATCCACATGATGTTCACCGCGATCCAGGACCTCACCTACGGCCTGATGCTGCGCAGCCTCAGCGACCGCGAGGTACGCGCGGCCGGCGAGCCCCTGCACACCGTGATCCTGGAGCACATCCTGGACCGCGATCCCGACGGGGCCCGCGAGGCGATGCGCCGGCACCTCGACATCGCCGGGGACCTTTACGGGCCGGACATGGACACGAGCCTGGCCGAGGTCATCGAACACCAACTCGCGACACCCTCGGCCGATCTTTTGGCCGACGACAACGTGCCGGCGGATTCCACCTCCGCCTGACACGTCACCGTGGCACCTCACGAGCCAAGACGGAACGCCGTACGGGAGGCCGTGCCCAACTCGCTGGCCGCGTTCCTGCTCCACCTGCGCGATCGCACCGGTAGGGCCCCGCACATCTACTTTCACTGGGCGGAGGGCAACCCGGTCGTGGCGATGCCGCGCTATCTCGTCTTCGGTGGCGGCGACGTTCCGCCGCTGACCCGCGAGGTGCTCCGCAAGGCCGAGCCGGACCCGGAACTCAGGCCGCACGTCCACGTCGGCTGACGGACGTCAGCCGTCGGTGAAGCGCGGGTCCTCGCGGTCCAGGTGACGTTGCAGGGAATGGCGCACGCGTTGAGCGCGGCATCCGCGCGACCTGCCGCGCTGTCCTGGCGGCGTGCCGCGTACGAATGTCGTCAAGGATCGCTCCACAACCGTATGGAAGCCGTCAAGAACGGCGAAACGGGCCTATTTCCGGGTTTTGCTTGGTCACGAACCGCTCATCCCGGGCGGTAGGCATGGTGTTCCGGAGTTGAGGAGTTGGGGATGGCAGACGTCATCTTCGTCGCCCTGACGATCGCGATCTTCGTGGTCATCGGGCTCGTCGTTAAGGCGGTGGAGCGCCTGTGAGCGCGATCAACGCCGCCGGTCTGATCGTGGTCGCCGCTCTGGTGATCTTCATGGTCGCCGCCCTGCTGTTCCCGGAGCGTTTCTGATGAGCACGACCACCGCAGGGATGATCTTCATCGTCTCCCTGATCGTCGCGCTGGCCTTGGTGCACAAGCCATTGGGCGACTACATGTACCGGGTCTACACGGTCACCAAGCACAACGTCGTCGAGCGGGGGATCTACCGGCTGCTCGGCGTGCGTGCCGATGCCGAGCAGAGCTGGGGCGTGTACGCGCGCAGCCTGCTGGCGTTCTCGGTGGTCTCGATCCTGGTCGTGTACGGCATGCAGCGCCTGCAGGACAAGCTCCCGCTGAGCCTGGGCATGAAGCCGGTCACCGACCACATCGCCTGGAACACGGCCATCAGCTTCGTCACCAACACCAACTGGCAGGCGTACTCGGGTGAGTCCACGATGGGCCACCTGGTGCAGATGTCGGCCTTGGCCGTGCAGAACTTCGTGTCCGCGGCCGTGGGCATGGCGGTGGCGGTCGCGCTGGTGCGCGGCTTCGCCCGCCGCAAGGCCGACACGATCGGCAACTTCTGGGTGGACCTGGTGCGCGGCTCACTCCGCATCCTGCTGCCGATCGCCTTCGTCGGCGCGCTGGTGCTGGTGGCCGGCGGGCTGATCCAGAACTTCTCCGGCGTGCACGAGGTGACCACGCTGACCGGCGGCACCCAAGGGATCACCGGCGGTCCGGTCGCCTCGCAGGAGGCCATCAAGGAGCTGGGCACCAACGGCGGTGGCTTTTACAACGCCAACTCCGCCCACCCGTTCGAGAACACCACCAACTGGACCAACTGGCTGGAGATCTTCCTGATCCTGCTGATCCCGTTCGCGCTGCCGCGTACCTTCGGCAAGCTCGTCGGCCAGGTCAAGCAGGGCTACGCCATTCTCGCCGTGATGGGCATCATCGCGCTGACCAGCGTTCTGCTCACCAACGTGTTCGAGCTGGGTGGCAACGCCACCGTGCCGCAGGCCGTCGGCGCGGCGATGGAGGGCAAGGAGATCCGCTTCGGCATCTCCAACTCGGCCACCTTCGCCGCCTCCACCACGCTCACGAGCACCGGTGCTGTGAACTCCTTCCACGACTCGTTCACGCCGTTCGGCGGCATGATGACGATGTTCAACATGATGCTCGGCGAGGTCGCGCCCGGCGGCGTCGGCTCCGGCTTGTACGGCATGCTGATCCTGGCCGTCATCACCGTGTTCGTGGCCGGGCTGATGGTCGGCCGGACCCCGGAGTACCTGGGCAAGAAGATCGGCGCCCGTGAGATCAAACTCGCCTCGCTGTACTTCCTGGTCACCCCGGTCCTCGTGCTGATCGGCACGGCGTTCGCAATGGGCTCGGCGGAGCAGCGCGCGAGCATGCTCAACTCGGGGCCGCACGGCTTGTCCGAGGTCCTCTACGCCTTCACCAGCGCCTCCAACAACAACGGCTCGGCGTTCGCCGGCATCACGGTCAACACGCCGTGGTATGACGTGGCACTCGGCCTGTGCATGGTGTTCGGCCGGTTCCTGCCGATCGTGCTGGCGCTGGCGCTGGCCGGTTCGCTGGCCCAGCAGGCACCCGTACCCGCGGGCGCCGGCACGCTGCCGACCCACCGGCCGCAGTTCGTCGGCATGGTCGTCGGCGTGACGATCATCCTCGTCGCCCTCACCTTCCTCCCGGCCCTCGCACTCGGCCCCATCGCAGAAGGACTGTCCTGATATGTCAACCCCAGTGCTCGAAGCGCCGGGCAAGGCTCCCGCACCCAAGCGGAACGGCCGCGTGGGCGGCGGCCTGCTCGACCCCAAGCAGCTCCTGACCTCGCTGCCGGACGCGGTGAAGAAGCTCAACCCGGTCACGCTGTGGCGCAACCCTGTCATGTTCATCGTCGAGATCGGCGCGGTGTTCACCACCCTCCTGGCGGTGCTCGACCCGTCGTTCTTCGCCTGGGCCATCGTGGTGTGGCTCTGGCTGACCGTGGTTTTCGCGAACTTGGCCGAAGCCGTGGCCGAAGGCCGGGGCAAGGCGCAGGCCGCCACCTTGCGCGCGGCCAAGCGGGACACCACGGCCCGGCGTCTGAAGAGCCGCACCTCCGCGGAATGGGACGTCGTCGGCGCCTCTGAGCTCAAGCAGGGCGACTTCGTGGTCGTCGAGGCCGGGGAGATCATCCCGGGCGACGGCGATGCGGTCGAGGGCATCGCGTCAGTGGACGAGTCGGCCATCACCGGCGAGTCCGCGCCGGTCATCCGCGAGTCGGGCGGCGACCGGTCGGCGGTGACCGGCGGCACGAAGGTGCTGTCGGATCGGATCGTCGTCCAGATCACCCAGAAGCCCGGCGAGAGCTTCATCGACCGCATGATCGCCCTGGTCGAGGGCGCGAGCCGGCAGAAGACGCCGAACGAGATCGCGCTCAACATCCTGCTGGCCGCCCTGACGATCATCTTCCTGGTCGCCACCGCCACCATGCAGCCGCTGGCGATCTACTCCAAGTCGATCAACCCGGGCGTGCCCGACTCGCTCGCGCTGAACGCGAACGGCGTCACCGGCGTGGTGCTGGTGTCCCTGCTGGTGTGCCTGATCCCCACCACGATCGGCGCGCTGCTGTCGGCGATCGGCATCGCCGGGATGGACCGCCTCGTCCAGCGCAACGTCCTGGCCATGAGCGGGCGCGCGGTCGAGGCCGCCGGTGACGTCTCCACGCTGCTGCTGGACAAGACCGGCACGATCACGCTGGGCAACCGGCAGGCGTCGGAGTTCGTCCCGGTCGAGGGCGTCACCGAACAGGAGCTGGCCGAGGCGGCGCAGCTGTCCAGCCTGGCCGACGAGACGCCCGAGGGCCGCTCGATCGTGGTGTTCGCCAAGCAGCGCTACGGCCTGCGCGAGCGGGAGATCCACGGCGCCGAATGGGTTCATTTCACCGCCCAGACCCGCATGTCCGGGGTGAACATGGGCGGGCGTGAGGTCCGCAAGGGCGCCGCGACCGCGGTGATGAAATGGGTACGCGACCACGGCGGCCACCCCACCGAGGGGATCGGCCACATCGTGGACGGCATCTCCGGCTCCGGCGGCACCCCGCTGGTCGTCGCCGAGAAGGGCCGGGTGCTCGGCGTGATCCGGCTCAAGGACGTGGTCAAGCAGGGCATGCGGGAGCGGTTCGACGAGATGCGGCTGATGGGCATCCGGACGGTGATGATCACCGGTGACAACCCGCTGACCGCCAAGGCCATCGCCGACGAGGCCGGGGTGGACGACTTCCTGGCCGAGGCCACCCCCGAGGACAAGCTGGCGCTGATCAGGAAGGAGCAGGAGGGCGGCCGCCTGGTCGCGATGACCGGGGACGGCACCAACGACGCCCCCGCGCTCGCCCAGGCCGACGTCGGCGTGGCCATGAACACCGGCACGTCCGCCGCCAAAGAGGCCGGCAACATGGTCGACCTCGACTCCAACCCCACCAAACTCATCGAGATCGTGGAGATCGGCAAGCAACTGCTCATCACGCGCGGCGCGCTGAGCACGTTCTCCATCGCCAACGACATCGCCAAGTACTTCGCGATCATCCCCGCGATGTTCGCGGCCGTCTACCCGGGACTGGACGCGCTCAACATCATGCGCCTGGCCAGCCCGCAGTCGGCCATCCTGTCGGCGGTCGTCTTCAACGCCCTGGTGATCATCGCGCTGATCCCGCTGTCGCTGCGCGGCGTGCGGTACAAGCCCTCCAGCGCCTCCAAGCTGCTGTCCCGCAACCTGTACATCTACGGCCTGGGTGGCATCATCGCGCCGTTCATCGGCATCAAGATCATCGACCTGTTCATCCAGTTCCTTCCGGGGATGTCGTAATGGAACGTCTACCTAGCTGGCTGCGCCAGCATCTTGCCGCGATCAGGGCAGTCGTCGTGCTGACCGTGCTGCTCGGTGTGATCTATCCACTGATCACCACCGGCGTCGCCCAGGCCTTGTTCAACGGCAAGGCCAACGGCTCGATCGTCCAGGCCGGCGGCAAGGACATCGGCAGCGCGATCATCGGCCAGAAGTTCACCGACAAGGACGGCAACCCGGTCAGGAAGTACTTCCAGTCCCGCCCGTCCGCCGCCGGGGACGGCTACGACCCGACCTCGACCAGCGCCAGCAACCTGGGCCCTGAGGACATCGTGGACACGCTGGCGGTGCCCGGCGCCAAGGACGAGGAAGGCAACCCGGACGAGGGCAAGCAGTCACTGCTCACCCAGGTCTGCGCCCGCTCGAAGGCGATCGGCGAGCTGGAGGGCGTCAGCGGCGCTCGCCCGTACTGCACACCGGACGGCGTGGGCGCGGTGCTGAAGGTCTTCCCCGACCATGCCGTCAGCGTGAATCAGGCGTGCCCGGCAGTACCGTTCGTGGCCACCTACCAGGGGCTGAAGGTGGAATGCGGCAAGCCCGGCGAGGACTACGCCGCAGGCCGAACCGTCCCGGTCAGGGGAGGCGCGGGAACCCCTGCCGTACCGGCGGACGCCGTGACAGCCAGCGGCTCCGGGCTCGACCCGCACATCTCGCCTGCCTACGCCGAGCTCCAGGCGCCACGCGTGGCCAAGGAGCGTGGGATCACGCTCGACAAGGTCAAGCAGCTCATCGAAGCGAACACCACCGGCCGGACGATCGGCTTCATGGGCGAACCCGCGGTGAACGTGCTCGAACTCAACCTGGCTCTGGACAAGGCGTGACATGAGGGGGCGGCTGCGGGTCTACCTCGGGGCGGCCCCCGGGGTGGGCAAGACGTACGCGATGCTCTGCGAGGGCCGCAGAGCGCTGGAGCGCGGCCGGGACGTGGTCGTGGGTTTCGTCGAGACCCACGACCGCGCCCGCACCGCCGCCCTGCTGGAAGGCATGGAGGTGATCCCGCGCAAGACCATGACGCACCGGGGCGCGACGTTCACCGAGCTGGACACCGAGGCAGTGATCGCCCGCGCGCCCACGGTGGCGTTGATCGACGAGCTGGCGCACACCAACGTGCCCGGCTCCCGCAACGTCAAGCGCTGGCAGGACATCGACGACATCCTGAACGCCGGGATCGATGTGATCTCCACGGTGAACATCCAGCACCTGGAGTCGGTCAACGACGTGGTCCAGGAGATCACCGGCGTTCCGCAGCGTGAGACCGTACCCGACGAGGTCGTACGCCGCGCCGACCAGATCGAACTCGTCGACATGTCGCCCGAGGCGCTGCGCCGCCGGATGGCACACGGCAACGTCTACGCCCCGGAGAAGGTCGACGCGGCACTGTCGAACTACTTCCGCGTCGGCAACCTCACCGCCCTACGCGAGCTGGCCCTGCTGTGGGTCGCGGGAAAAGTCGATGACCAGCTCGACCGCTACCGCGCCGAGCATGGCATCGCCAGCACCTGGGAGGCGCGCGAGCGCGTCGTGGTCGCCCTGACCGGCGGCCCGGAAGGTGACACGCTGGTACGGCGTGCTGCCCGCATCGCCGCCCGCACCAAGGGCGCCGACCTGCTGGCCGTGCACGTGACCAGCGCCGACGGCCTGGCCGGAGCCGATCCGGCCAGCCTGGCCCGCCAAAGATCGCTGGTCGAGGACATGGGCGGCACCTACCACCAGGTCGTCGGCGACGACATCCCACGCGCCCTGCTGGACTTCGCCCGCGGTGTCAACGCCACCCAACTCGTCCTCGGCGCCTCCAGAAGGGGGCGGTTCGCGCAGATCTTCTCGCGTGGTGTGGGGGTGGAGACCACGGCGCTGTCCGGCTCGATCGACGTCCACATGATCACCCACGATGAGGCCAAGAAAGGCCGACGGCGACCGGTCGGCTCACGCGCCGCGCTCACCCGCACGCGCCGGTTGACCGGCTGGGTGATGGCGGTGGCCGGGATGCCCGCGCTGACGGCCGCGCTGTCGCCGTTCAGGGACGTGCTGTCGCTGCCCAGCGAAATCCTGTTCTTCCTCTGCCTGACCGTCGGCGTGGCGCTGGCCGGCGGCATGTGGCCGGCCATCACCGCCGCCGTCGGCGGATCTCTGCTGCTCAACTGGTTCTTCACGCCGCCGGTCGGCGAGTTCACCATCAGCGACCCGGAGAATCTCTTCGCCCTGGTCGTGTTCGTCCTGGTCGCGGCCGCGGTCAGCACGATCGTGGATATCGCCGCCCGCCGTACCCGCGAAGCCGCCCGCGCGAGCGCGGACGCCGAGTTGCTGTCCACGCTGGCCGGGCACGTGCTGCGCGGTCAGGCCGCCGTGTCGTCCCTGCTGGAGCGGATGCGTGAGACGTTCGGCCTGACCTCGGTGACCCTGCTCGAACGACGGCCCGAGTTCGCTCGCACCCTCGACAATCAGTCGGATCCGGACGCGTGGCGGATCGCGGCCACCTTCGGCGGCGCCCCGTCCACCTGCCCCGGCCAATCCGACACCGACGTGGTCATCGACGACGACATGATCCTGGCCGCCCAGGGCGGGCCGATGGACGCCGCTGACCGCGCCGTGCTGGAGGCGTTCGCCGCCGAGGTCGCCGTCGCGCTCCGCCAGGAACGCCTCCAGCAGGAGGCCGAGCAGGCCCGCCCGCTGGCCGAGGCCGACAAGATGCGCACCGCCCTGCTCGCCGCCGTCAGCCACGACCTGCGCACGCCGCTGGCTTCGGCCAAGGCCGCAGTGGAGAGCCTGCACACCACGGACGTCGCCTGGTCAGAACAGGACCGCGCCGAGCTGTTCGCCACCGCCGAGGAGTCGCTGGACAAGCTTGACCGTCTGGTGACGAACCTGCTCGACATGAGCCGTCTGCAGGCCGGGGTGCTCGGTGTTACCCCGCAACCGGTGGGCCTGGAGGAGATCGTCCCACGCGCCATCGACGATCTCGGCCCGTTGCGCGACCGGATCGAGGGGGACATCTCCATCGAGCTGCCCGAGATCCTTGCCGACCCGGCCCTGCTGGAGCGCGTCCTGGTCAACCTCATGTCCAACGCGGTCCGCTACAGCCCGCTGGACAAGACGGTACTGATCACCGCCAGCCGGTATGGCGAGCACGTGGAGATCCGCGTGATGGACCGCGGCCCGGGCATCCCGCCCGAGGCGCACGACCGTGTCTTCCAGCCGTTCCAGCGGCTCGGCGACCGCGACAACCACTCCGGCGTCGGCCTCGGCCTGGCCCTCTCGCGGGGCCTGACCGAGGCGATGGGCGGCACCCTCGTACCCGAGGAGACACCAGGGGGAGGTCTCACCATGACCCTCACACTGCCCATTTCCAGCAGGGCGACGGCATGACCCGCATCCTCGTCGTCGATGACGAACCGCAGATCCTGCGCGCGCTGCGCATCAACCTGGCCGCCCGCCACTACGAGGTGGACGTCGCCGACGACGGCGCATCGGCTCTGCGCGCGGCCGTCGACAGCTCACCGGACCTGGTCATCCTCGACTTGGGGCTGCCCGACCTGGACGGGCTGGACGTCATCCACGGCCTGCGCGGCTGGACCACCATTCCGATCATCGTCCTGTCCGGCAGAGCCGGCAACCAGGACAAGATCGAGGCCCTGGACGCCGGCGCCGACGACTACGTGACCAAACCGTTCGGCATTGACGAACTGCTGGCCAGAGTGCGCGCCGTCACCCGCCGCACCGCCACCCAGGAAGCCGAGCTGGCCCACATCCAGCTCGGCGACCACGTGATCGACCTGACCAACAAGACGATCTCCAGTAATGTGCGCCTCACCCCGACCGAGTGGCACATCCTGGAGATGCTGCTCCGCCACCCGGGCAAGCTGATCAGCCAGCGTCACATTCTCACCGAGGTGTGGGGCGCCCGTTTCGTCAAGGAAACGCATTACCTGCGCCAGTACATGGCCCAGATCCGCCGCAAACTCGAACGCGACCCGGCCCACCCCGCCCACCTGATCACCGAACCCGGCATGGGCTACCGCTTCAAACCATGACCGCCTGGCTGGCTCACCCGGAAAACTGACGCGAATGTGCTGCCGGGACACCACGGAATTGGCTGCCGTACTTTTCGCGTAGTTAGTTGTTCTCTCGGCGTCAGGGATGCATATAGACAGGCCTGCGCGGTCGCTCGCGGGGTCACCATGAGGATGAAATCCCCCGTTCAGGAGCATTCTGCAATGTCTGGTGTGAAAACTTCCCCTCCTGTTAAGGAGCCCGCCGATATCGGTGATCGGCATCGGCTGTCGGTGATCGGTGGTCTGGCCGCGCTGTCGCTGGACGCGATGGCGTCGGTGGCGTACGGGCCCGAGGCGATCGTGCTGGTGCTGGCCCTCGCGGGTGGCGCGGGGCTCGGCTTCACCATCCCCGTCACGTTCACCATCGCGGCCCTGCTGGCGGTGCTGACGCTCTCCTACAGGCAGGTCATCGCCGCCTTCCCGCAAGGCGGTGGCGCCTACGGTGTGGCCAAGACCTATCTGGGCCGCCGGTCCGGACTGGTCGCCGCCGCCTCGCTGATCATCGACTACGTGCTCAACGTGGCGGTGTCGGTGGCCGCCGGGGTCGCCGCGCTCACCTCCGCCTTTCCCGAGTTGCTGCCGTACACGGTGTGGATCTGCCTGGCTGTGCTGGCGCTGGTGACCGCGATCAACCTCAAGGGCATCGCGCACAGCGCCCGCGCGTTCATCGCGCCGACCGCGATCTACGTGGGCGCGATTCTGCTGGTCATCGTCGCCGGGCTGCTCAGGAGCGAGCCCGCCGTCGACGTCTCGCACCAGGTGAGCAGCTTGCAGACGGTCGGCGTCCTGCTCCTGCTCAAGGCATTCGCCAACGGCTGCGCCTCGCTGACCGGCGTGGAGGCGATCGCCAACGCCGTCCCGTCGTTCAAGCAGCCCCGGGTACGGCGGGCGCAACGCGCCGAGGTCGCCCTGGGTGCGCTGCTGGCGGTGATGTTGCTGGGCATCGCCGCGTTGATCGAGAAGTTCGCGATCGCGCCCGCCGACGGGGTGACCGTGCTCGCGCAGGTCACGCAGGCTTCGCTGGGGGACGGGCCGCTGTTCTACCTGGTGCAGTTCTCCACTGTGGTGCTGCTGGCGCTGGCCGCCAACACCTCTTTCGGCGGGCTGCCGGTGCTGGCCCAGTTGCTGGCCGGTGACAACAACCTGCCGCACTTCTTCGCGCTGCGCGCCGACCGGCAGGTGCACCGCTACGGCATCGCCTTCCTGACCGTCACCAGCGCGCTGCTGCTCGTCGTGGCGGGCGGCGAGATGAACCTGCTGGTGCCGCTGTTCGCGATCGGGGTGTTCGTCGGGTTCACGCTGTCGCAGGCCGGCATGGTCCGGCACTGGGTGACCGACCGGCCCGCGGGCTGGCGGTGGCGGGCCCTGCTCAACGGCTTCGGCGCGCTGCTCACCTTCGTCGCCGCCATCGTGGTGCCGGTGCACGCCGTCACCCGGCTGACCCGCGATGCGCTGGCCGCGGCACTGTCGCTGGGGGATCGGGTGGTGGCCGTCAACATCACCCATCCCGAGGACGAACGGCAGGCACGGGCGTTCGCCGAGGACTGGGACCGCTGGGATCCGGGCGTGGAGCTGGTACAGCTCTTCGACGCCCACCGGCGCCTGGATCAGCCGTTGCTCGGCTACCTCGCCCAGGTGCCCGAACCGCACGTGTTCGTGCTCATCGCCGAGGTCGAGCCCGAGCACGCCTGGCAGCGGATGCTGCAGAACCAGCGCGGGGCCGTACTGGCCAGGGCGCTGCGCCGCCGTACCGATGCGGTGGTGTGCCGGATGCGCTTCCGCGTCTCCTGACACCCCTCGCAGAGTGAATCGTGAGGGCGCGTGCCCTCACGATTCTGGCCGATCAAGGCCGCAGCAGGGCGCGTACCCGGTCGATGGTCGCGCCGGCGCGTTCCAGGTTCTCCTGGAGTGTGCCAGTGGCATGGCGGAGCCGCTCGGTGACGAGTTCCCGGTCGGTGCGGAGCCCGTTGCCCAGGATGGCTTCGGCTCTCTCGCGTTCCTCGGCTTCGGCCTGCTCTTTGGCCTGGTGGATCAGATCGAGGATGGTCTCGGCGAGCTGGGCCGAGTCCATGCGCATGGCGCGGGGATCGAGGCGCAGCGCTTGAACACCTGAGGTGCTGCCGTATTCGACGCTCACCCAGCCGTTCCCGGACTCGGCTCGCGCGGTGGCTTCGGTGCCGCCGTGCAGGCGGCGCATCTGGTCGAAGAGGCGGTCGGCGTCGGCCGCGAGCTGCTCGGGGTCCAGGCCGAGCTCGTGCTTGAAGTCCATGGTTACTCCCAGGGGAACGAGTAGGAGCCGTTGGCGGCCTGCTCCGGCACGTACCGGCCGGTTATCGTCTGGCTGCCGGTCATGATGTCGTCGACCGCCTTGGCGCCCGCCAACTGGGGCAGGCCGTTGGGCAGAGGCGCGCCGGCCCGCGAGCTCGACCAGAGCCCGCCGCCCGGATGGCGGCCGCCGAGGCCGTGGGCGGTAAGGTCGCGCTCGACCCGGTTCGCCGTGCCCCAGACGAGCATGGGGCCCTGGGCGAAGGTCGCCGCGGCCAGGTCCTTCAGGCCGCTGTGGTCGCTGTGGGCGGCCCCGTAGGCCACGTCCACGACCACGGTCGCGCTCAGCGCGGCGGCACACCCGTGCAGGAGCATGTTCAGCAGCGATTCCACCGCCTGGTAGCCCTCGAAGAGCTTGACCAGGCACTGCATGGCCAGGAGCCTGGCCCCGGCCAGGCTGAGCGGCGTGACGGCCGCGGTCAGCACCCACAGCGCCACCGCGGCCATGGCCGCCGCGACCAGGAACTGGAAAAGGATCATCGCCGCCAGCGCCGCCCCGGCCGTGTACAGGACGATGGCCGTGACCACGGCACGGATCTCGATGCCGCGCAGGTCGGCCAGGTAGGCGTCCATGCGGCGCTGGAAGGCCCGGCCGTCCTCGCTGCGCCAGCTCGTCACGGCCACCTCGTCGACGAGGGCCTCGACGTTCAGCCGGGCGGTCACCACATCGTCGTGCACCGCCAGCCAGGTGCCCGCGCCGTCGAAGAACGCCTGCGGGTGGTACTGGTGGATGTACATCTTGCCAACGAACGGCCATCCCGCCGGGACACCCAGCGCCGACAAGCTCAGAGCCGAGCCCGTGCCCAGTTCCAGGCTCCGCCGGGCCAGTTCGGCGAAGTTCACGTCAATCTCATGGACATCGGCCTCACAGAGCTCGCGTGCTCCGCGTCCTGCCAGGTCGTGATGGAGGCGGTCATGCCGTCCTGGATCCATCCCGTGTCCTCCACCCGATGGCGCACCTCCACCATGGTGAACGCCTCGACTTCGTTGTACGCCAGCGCCAGCGAGTAGGTGAACGACGTGAAGGCGGACTCCGACACGGTGAGCGTGGCCAGGCGGGGCAGTACCTTGTCGAGCGGCTTGACGGCCTCGGGCAGCCGGGATCTGATCTCCCGCAGCCGGGTTCGCTCGACCTCCACCTCGTGCGGGCTAGCCGGCTCCTCAAAAGTCCATGGATTGGGATTTATCGTCATGTGTCGCTTTCGCTGGTGTTTGTGATCTTTCCAGCGTGGCTCAGGGCGGCTTGGACCGCGTACGTTCTGACGAAACGCCTACGCGGACTCGACGCGCCCCCTTGCGGTCTTGACGCTTCGCCCCATCCGGCGACGTGGCTGGAATGGCCAGTGCGGGGTGCACTGCCCAAGATGTCGAACAGTGGCGGGGCGACCAGAGCGATCCGTAGCAGCCTTATCTCGACGCGGTATCAAGCGCGGCGCCCACCTGGTTGGCGAGGGTTACCGCGACCAGTCGTGCCTGCAGGGTCGGGATGGTCCGTGTCAGGCGCCTTCGCCGACTGGGCCAGGTCGGCGGTGTCGTGGATCTGGGCCAGGTAGCCGGCGTCGGTGATAGTGATCACTTCCAGCCGCCGAGCGCGAGCGGCCAGTTGCGAGACCGCAAGGCCGACGACAAGCAGGAGAACCGCGGTCTGAAGGTCTACGGACTTGGTGATGGCGAAGCGCTGGTAGGGCTGAGTGAAAAAGAAGTCGAACCACACCCCAGCTGAAATCGCCGTGAGCGCCCCGGCAAGACGGTTCCCGCTGGCGGCGACCGCGACAACCATCACGACCAGAAAAAGAGCCACGCTCGTATTTGGCAGACTTGTACGAAACGGCAGAAGGACCACCGTAACGGCCAGTGGGACCACCAGCGCGGCCACAAGTGCGATGCGATCCCTGTTCAGGTAGCGAGGCATTGCCGCCGAACCTCCCGCCCTGACGTCATATCTGTCGAGGTCAACGCGCTACTTCTACCCCAGCCGCGGATGATCGACCAAGCATCCGGTCATCACTGTCGACCGCCGACCAGGTTTCCCGCGGCCAGTGGTCGCCTGCGTCGACTCGGTCGAGCATCCGCATCCGCTTGCAAGGGGTGATCGCGGCCCTCTTATGGCTTTGACGCATTCGGCGGGCGTAAATAATGCGTCAGCGGCCGTAGCGAACGCGTAGGAATGTCGTAGGGAATGGCGCTTGTGCACGCCAGATCGTGTTGCATGAAAACCTTCCCGCTGGAAGGAATGGTCGATGCGCGGGCATCCTGTGGAAGTACTGCTTCCAGCCGGATTCATATGGGCGGTCGGCGGCTGTGCGATGGCCGCGGTGATCATCTCGGAGACCACGGCACGCGTCATCCTGGTGGCGGTGACTGTCGGCCTGTTCTCAGTCTGGGCAAGGCACTACCTGGCGGCGCTCGCGACGGGAGTGATGGCTTGGTGCTTCGCGACGGGCTTCCTGGTACACGCCAGAGGGGAGTTGGTGTTCGGGCGCGACGACCTCGTCAGATTGGACGCGCTGACTGCCGCAGCACTCGTGGGTTGCGTAGGCGGGCATGTGCTCAGCGTCCGGCGTTCGCGTCGCCGGCTTCGGCGTCTGATGCGGGCACGGGCAGACGTCCGTCGTGCTCCCTTGTTGCGGGGACGGCTGCATACGCATTCCGAAGGCGTCCCATATCGAGCACGTTAAGGGCGCGCTCCGAACAGTTCCCGTGCCCATAGGGCTTTCGACCGTGCGTTTCCTTCGCGAGAATGCAGGGCGGTCCAGTCGCCGTCACCGAGCGGGCGCAGGCGGAGTTCGCCGACAGCTCGTGTGCCGTTGGGGGATGAGCCCGCGCTGCCCTCGCCGCCGGGCGCGATCAATGGCTGTCAATCATGGCATCGGATCGGTCATGGTCAGGCGTGGCCGCCCACGGTGATCGGGCCGAGCGTCAGCTGCGGCTCGCCCTCCAGGATCTGTCCGGTGAGCGCCACCTGCTCGTCGAGTTCGCGCAGCTGGGCGGGGGTGAGCTCGCGCAGCGACTCCACCGTGACGGCCAACCGGCGGCCGGACCGCCGCTGGTGCCACACCCCCGCCACCTGCCCGTCCACGAGCAGCACCGGGAAGTTGCCCGCCTGGCCGCCGTTCAGCGCCCGCGCGGCGGCCGGGCCCGGGTACAACAGCTCGCGCGGCCTCCCGGCCACGACATAGGCGTCGAAGTACGGCAGCAGTCGTACGCCCCTCGGCGGCTCGTCCGGCAGCTCGGTGTCACCGGCCGCCACCCACGCCGGGACGCCCTCGAACAGCACCTGCTCCGGCTCGGCCGCCGCGAAGCCCGCGGTCGCCCACTTGACCGGCGCCCCGATCCACTTGGCGAACTGCTCGGGCGTGGCGGGACCGTACGCCCTCAGATAGGCGTTGACCAGCTCAACCAGACAGTCGTCGACCGGCTTGGCGTGTCCTGCGGGCGGGGCGGTATAGGTGACCTTGCGCCCCCTCGCCGGGCCGAACACGAAGGCCCCTCGGTGCGCCGCCGTCGCCATGGCCTGCCGCCAGCGCGGCCACATGGTCTGGAAGGCGGGCATGACGAGATCACCGGCCCACGGCCCCGTGGTGGCCACGACCGCGTCGCTCAGCTCGTCGATCGTCAGGGCGGCCCCGGTGGTGAGCACCTCGCGGATCGCCTCCACGACCTGGTCGGTCTGCGCGGAGGTCATGCGTACGTCCTGGGCGAAAACCGAGTGCACGCCTGGCAGCGTCGACAGGGCGCCCACCCACATCGGCAGGTCGCGGGCGGGCAGCAGGTGTACGGTGCCGCGCGGGCCGTGCGTCTTGACCAAGGTGCGCTCGCCCCACAGCGCCTCGCGCACCGCAGTGCGGGTGACGCCCTCGAGGCGGAGGCTGATCGACAGCTCGGCCGCCGACATCACCTGGGCGTGGGCGCCGCACATGGCGCCGACCACGCCTGCCAGAGTGACGTCCTTCGCGGGGGCGGCCAGGCCGTGCCGCTCCAAACGCCTGGCACTGACCTGGGACCACGACATCTTCATCATGAGACCGACCCTAGGGAGCAATGCGGCAAGATTCGTTCCGCGTTTCGGGCGGTGTCGCAGGGGGGGACACACTCGATACGTACATGCCGTTCACGGCCTCCATTGAGCTCATCCTTCCTGGTGGGGAGGGGTAAATAGTCATGGAAGGCAGCATTCGCGCAGTACGCCATATCCAACGCACGACCATCGGCGGGGTGGTACTGCTGGCCGGGATCGCGGCCATCGTCTCGTTCCGTCACATGCATGACCTGTGCCTGCGTCATGGTGAGGATTACTTCGCGGCGGTGCTCATCCCGCTCGCCGTGGATGGCGCCATCGTTGTCGCTTCGATGTCCATTCTCCTGGCTAACCGGTATGGCTCCCGTGGTGGCGTCCTGGCCTGCCCACAGAGGGGGTAGTCACCTGGGACGGCGTCAGCACCCGCGACCTGGACCCGCACGCCCTGTGGAAACAGTGCGCGGTCGTCCCGCAGGAGTTCGCCCGCTGGCCGATGACCGCCCGCGAGAACATCCACCTCGGCCAACCCCAGCCCGGCGGGGACGACGCCGTCCATCGTGCCGCGGCCGCCAGCGGCGCCGACGCCGTAATCAACGTGCTGCGCAGCGGCCTGGGCACGCTGCTGGCCCGCGAATGGTGGGGCGGCCAGGCCCTGTCCTCCGGCCAATGGCAGCGCATCGCGGGCTCCCGGGCAATCCACCGAGACGCCGGCCTGCTGGTGATGGATGAGCCCACCTCCGACCTAGACGCCCGCGCCGAACATCTGGTGTTCACCGGGCTGCGCGAGCTCGCGCGTGACCGAGCGATCGTACTGGTCACCCACAACCTCGCCAACACAGTCGTCGCGGACCGGATCGTGGTCATGGAAGGCGGGCGCGTGACTGCCGAGGGCACGTTTTCCCAGCTGACGACCCAGCCCGGTCTCTTCCGCGATCTTTGGCTCCTCCAGCAGGACCGCGGTAGCTCTTCACTGGACGGGGAGACATCATGACCGGCCACCAGACAGCGGTCCTCGGCCATGATGAACCACCGCACCGCCGGACGGCCGATCTGCCGCCCTCCCCTGGCCGGGTGGCGGAACACGATCATCAGCCTGGGAGAGGCCTGCGACCGTTGCGCCAGTCAGACCAGTCCGGCAGGCGCTCGCAGCCGATGCGTCAGATTTTGCGATGTATGACCGCTACCTCGCTATGCCTGGATCGAGTCCCTGGTGTGGTGCCTCAACTCTGCCACCGAGACTCGCGCCGGTCGGGCGTGGTGAGGTCGCGGTCGGTGACGTGGCTGGTGGACAAGCTCGACCAGGTGCTGGCGCTCGACGGGCTGACGGTCTTCTCCAGTGTCGAGGCCGAGGAGCGGAAGCCGGTGGAACTCGGCGTTGTGCACTGGGCACTCGCCTGGGAAACCCGGCTGCGATGCCTGGTGGACGACGAGCCCGGCCGGACACTCGCGCGCTGCCCCGGCTGCGGGCTGCGGCGGCTGGAGTGGCAGCCGCGGGCCGGCTACTACGTGTGCGAGAACTGCGGGCGGCACGTCAGCGAGCAGGAGGCGATGGAGCAGGTGACAGAAGAGGCGGGATGATCACACGCACCCTGAGAGTCCACGGCTCCTGTAAAGCGCGTGAACAGCCCGGGGTCGGGTGATTCTTTGGACAGGGGGAGTGGTTCGGCGAAAGCGCCTGCGTGCCAGAGGAGGTGGGTAGGGCGATTTCAAAGTCGAGCGGCTGGCGTTTCGGTGTGACGCTGTGTAATCAGTGGAAGGGCTCGGAGACGATTGCGGCCGATTGCCCGGACGCTCTCCTTGATCGCCGGCAGCGCAACATCGCCATCTGGGTGAGGAGTCGCAACGCTCTCGGCGACGATCGGAGGGCAGGTGTTTATTCGGGGAATGTAACGCCGACGTGTGTAGATCGCATCCATTCTTCGTCAATAGCAGCTTGCAGCAGCGCTTCGGCGGTGATAAGAATGGCGCGGGTCCAGCGACTGTCCCATATTTCCGTGCCGGCAGGCGTAGCGGCGATCCATCGTTCGACGCTGGCGAGATCGGGATTCGGATACCAGTCCCGACTGCGTGCGTCGAACTCGACTACGCGACCGTCGTGAGCGTAATAGGACACTATCGCCGGGACGTCGCCGCACCATGCAGCACTCAGACAAGGCCCGTACTTGGCCAGGGTGGGAAAAGTCCCGGGCGTGGGGGAATCGACGCTGTAATCCATGATGATGGTGCCGCTGCCGAGACGCCCAATGAGCACATCGATATCGCCGCCTAGGAAGCGCATCGGCTCCGTGATCTCGGGCGAGATGCCGTAGGCCGCCAGGACATCATCGGTCGTGGTGGCGGAGCACCATGTAAGTGCGAGGACGTTAGTAGTGTATCCACGGAACCAACGAGTATAGCTCTCATCAATCATTGGTCTTCCTTTGGTTGACGCGCCCTGCTACCGGCCACGTTTATGATCGGCAGATTGGCGTGCCGTCCGCCGCTAGGATGATGAGGCTAGCGGCGGACGGCGAGGCTTCAACTATCTACAGCTCTCACCGAAGCCGGAGGTATCGACTTGAGCGATGTCTGGCGGAGGGACATGTTCGGGAGGTGTGTCGCCCTTCTTGGTCGCATCGACCCAGAAGGGATCTTTCTCTAGGATGCGCTGCCGGTCATACCAGCCCAGGAGCAGTACGCCCGCAGTGGTGTTGTCTCTGCACTCGACGATTGCGACCGAGATGTTATAGCCCGCGGAGGCGGCACCCTCGTGTGTGGAGGCGAAGGGATACTCGTCGCATGATTTCTGTTGTAGGCCGCTTGGAGTCGGGGCTAGTTTGCATATTTTTTTCCGGGCCTGGTCATTCTTGTAGGGGACGGTGCCTGGCTCGTCACGGTCCCCCTCGGCTCTGGTCAGGCATCTGTGGTTTTCAGAAATGCACCCAGGTTCGTTCTTGTTGTAGCGGCCGGGGATTTTTTTCTTGTGGGAGACAGCGGCACGGTGTCGTCCGGGTCGTAGAGAGCCTTCCAGATGTGTGCCGCTGTTTGGTCAACACCAGTCATTTTTCCGGTTCTGGGATCCGGTGTCTCTGCCCGGTTGCCGTCGAGGTGCCAGACTGGCCGCGTACTCCAGACGACACAACCGCCGGTGTGATTCTTGATCCTGGGTGAGCTGTCGCAGCGGAAGTCGACGCGGTCAGGGGAGAGCCATGCGAACTGCTTGGCTGGGTCATCAGTTTCCGGATAGCTAACCGAGGGCCTGATACCACAGAATCCCTTACGGTCCGGCGCCGGAAACCAAGCCTCTGGCGAGGTTAGGGTAATCAGTCGGTCAGCGCCCCGGATCCAATCACCCATATCATCGGCGATGATATTCTTATCGGCGAAACATCCGCCGGAGTTGCTGAGACTTATCTTAACCGGACGGTCCGCAGCATCCTTGAAGCCGCCTGGATAAAATTCGTCAATCTTGATCCATGCCTTCATCTGACGGCTATGGATCCCCGCTTCGCCACGCGCTGCTGTCGGATTCGCGGTGTCTGCCGAGTGTCCCACGTATGTGTGGACGACGATGCTGAAACGGGCCGACCACGCTATTCCGGTCGGAATGTCATTCTCGGTAAGGGTTTCACCGATACGGCCAGTGAAACACACGTTGAATGAATTTTTTACCCAGCGCCACGTTTTGATATTGTGATTCCGTGACAGCTGGCAATCGATCTGCCTATCAATGCGATCGTAGTCGAAAGGCTTCCCGGCCGCTTGGACCGCTTGAGTGCCTTTGAGCGGACTCATCGTCTCGGCCAATGAGGCAGAGGATACGCCGGTGCGAGTAGCCTTTTGCTTTGTCTCTGGTTCACGACTAGGCAACGAACCATCAACAGGCTCTTTTTTGGCCGGCGGTTGGGCCGACTGCGACTGCTGAATGGTGAGGTTCTGCCAGTGTGTCCAGCCTCCGGTGTCGGTGTCGGAGTCGGCGACGCGGGCGCGCCATCTGACCTTCTCACCGTCTTGAAGTTTGCCCTCGGGCACCTGCAACGTCACCCGGGAGTCACCAGGCTTGGCGGTGGCCCGGCCAGCCCAGATCAGTAGCTTGTCCAAGGCTACCTTGTCCGCCTTGACGGACTTGGTGGGTGTGCGGGCGAGTTCTATCTCCACCTTCGCCTCGCCGTCGCGCCCGGCAGCCAGCCAGGTGGTCAGGTGCGGGGTGAGGGTGGAGGCGACGGTGACGCCGTTCACGGTGCGACTGTCGTTCACCGTCAGCTTCTCTATCCCCGCGGCGGGGTTGGCGGCGGCGCCCGTGCCCAGTCTCTGAGCTGAGCTGCTCGTCGCCGCGGCGCCGATGGGGGTGTTCATGTCGGCTTGGACTTGGGCGGCGGTCTGGGCGCGGTTGTAGACGCGTACCTCGTCGATCAGGCCCTTGAAGTAGTCGCCGTACGCGGTGTTGCCGCCGATGTGGAAGGCGCCGCCGTCGTCGAGCAGATCGCCCGTGGCGAGGCCTTGGCCTACTTGAGCGCCGTTGAGGTACAGGCGAGCCATGGTGCCGTCGTAGGTGACGGCGAGGTGGCTCCAGGTGTTGACCGGCAGCGATCCGCTTCCCGGGACCGAACTGAAAGCGTCGTCGGTGGCCAGCAGGCCCATGGGCGTGGAGTTGTTGGCGGCGTACAGGCCGTACCCGAGCTCGTCGATCTCCGCGTTGTCCTTGCCCATGATGGTGCGATAGCCATCGACGGCGCCGGGCTTGACCCAGGCCGACAGGGTCAGGGCGTTGCCTTCAGACAGCCCATCCGATCCGCCAGCACCACCTTGGGCACCCCGCCAAGTTCCTCGAAGCATTCGGCCAGCAACGCCAGCGTGGTGGTGGCCCGCTCGTTGGCGGCGAAGCGGACGAACCGCACCCGCGACCAGGCCAGCACCGCGCAGAACACGTGCAGCCCGCCGCCCGCATCGCCCCAGTCGATGACCAGCATCTCGCCCGGCGTCCAGACTGCCGGCCGCCGACCGCGATGATGATCACGCCGCCACGTCTTCTTCGCCCCGGCGACCAGCCGCCGGAAGTTACGCGCCGACCCGGCATATCCGGCGGCCTGCGCCAGGGGCAGCAGCCGTTTGGCCGAGATCTTCCCAGCCGTGCTTCTGACCTTCTCGGCCACCAGATCGGCGACCGCATCGAAGTTGTGCGCACGCCGTCTGCGGCCCGGCGGCTTGTCCCCGGCCAGCGCCCGCTCGATGATGCGTTTGACGGTCTTGTGCGTGGTGCCGCACATCTCGGCGGCCCCGCGATAAGTGCCTACCTCGCGATAGGCGGCGATGATGTCCATGACTTCCCCCGAAGACTTCATGGCCGGGCAGACCCCCTGAGCGGTGATCTCGTGACTGGCTGACACCGTCACGATCACCGCTCAGGGCACACCCCTCCTCACGACACGCGAACAGCGCAAAGGAGAAGTGGGGACCTTAACCGGCCATCAGTGGTGACCTCGAACTGGCCACCTGTGGGGACTCTTACATGGCCACGGACACCCTGATGCTCGCACCAGTACGGCCTCTCCGTGTCTACCCCGGCATGAAGATCGCGCAGATTATGTTCTTCGGGTCCACCGGTGCCGTCGACCTGTATCGCGGCAAGTACCAGGACGCCACCGGACCGCAGGCGTCGCAGTACTGGCGCGAGCTGCTCGAGGCAGGCACGTCATGATCCTGTCCGGCCGAGCCCATCGCCCGCGCCAGCCCCGTCCTGCTCGGCTCCCTTACATGGCGCCGACCACGCCTGCCGGAGTGGCGTCCTTCAAGGGGGCGGCCAGGCCGTGCCGCTCCAAACGCCTGGCGCTGACCTGGGACCACGACATCTTCACCATGGGACTGACCTTAGGAAGTAATGCGGAAAGATTCGTTCCGCATTGCGGGCCCGGCTCAGGGCCGGTGGGCGCGGACGATGAGGTCTGCGGCCTCGGCGGCGACGGCGTGCCGTCGTGCGGGTGGCAGGGGCAGCATCCCGTACGCCGTCTCGACCCGCGCGTCGGTGATCACCAGGTGCATGAACTGGCGGGCCGCCCTGACCGGGTCCGGCACCCGCAGCCTGCCGTCACCGTCGCAGGCGCGCAGGTAGTCCGCGACGCCGCTGTCCAGCGACGAGGAACTCGCCCGCCAGGTGCGCTGCAACTCCGGATGGTGACCCACCTCCGCGATGGTCAGCCGGTGCAGCGCCGCCACCCGAGGCGACAGCGCGATGTCCAGCGTCCGCTCCCCGAGCAGGGTCAGATCCGCACCCGGATCACCGGTGAAGGCTACGGCCTGGCCCGGCGTGCCTCCCATCGCTGACCTGGCCTCTTGGATCGCGGCGAGGAAGAGTTGTTCCTTGTCGCCGAAGTGGCCGTAGACGGTCTGCTTGCCCACCCCCGCCGCCGCGGCGATCGCGTCGACGCTCGCGCGGGCGTAGCCCAGGTCGGTGAAGACCTGGATGGCGGCGTCGAGGATGGCCCGGCGCTTGGCCGGTGAACGTCGCGGGCCGTGGTCGGCCATGGCTTGTCCCCACTTTCTCCGAATGGGTACTAGTCTACGAGACTAGACGGTCTAGTCTAGTTTGGAGGGCGTATGAACGCCGATGTTGTGGTGGTCGGGGCCGGACCTGTGGGTTTGCTGCTCGCCGCCGAGTTACGGCTGGCCGGGGCCACGCCGCTGGTGCTGGACCGGCTCGCCCGGCCGACGAGCGAGCCGAAGGCGCGCGGTATCGGCCCGCTGGCCGCGGAGGCGCTGCGCCGCCGCGGGCTGGGGGAGGACCTGGCGAAGTTCCAGGAACAGGGTCTCGCCGACAAGGCACGCGACCACGGAAGCGAGAAAGGGCACTTCGCCCAGATCCACAAGATCGACCCCGACCTTCAGGAGGAACCCGAGCGGACCGGCGCGCTGATCTGGCAACCGGACCTGGAACGGATCCTGACCGAGCACCTGGCCTCGCTCGGCGTCCCGGTCCAGCGCGAACACGAGGTGACGGCCCTGGCCCAGGACGACTCCGGCGTCACCTTGACCGTACGGACGCCGGAGGGGGAGCGGCGCGTCCGCGCGGCGTACGTGGCGGGCTGCGACGGCGGCCGATCGACGGTACGGAAGCTGGCCGGGTTCGACTTCCCCGGCACCGCCCCTACGAGTGTCGTACGGCGGCTGATCGGCGATATCTCGGGCATGGAGCGGTTGCCCGCGCCGGGCTGGCAGTCGACGGGGATGTTCATGAGCGCGCCCGGCATGGTGGCGACGGTCGAGCACGACGGCTTCCCCGAGGACCGCGAGGCACCGCTGACCGGGGAGGAGATGCGGGACAGCCTGCTCAGAGTGACGGGCGTCGAGGTCGAGGTGACGGCGGTCCGCGACACCCTACGCTTCACCGACGTCGCCCGTCAGGCGGCCACCTACCGGCTCGGCCGCGTCCTGCTGGCGGGCGACGCCGCCCACGTCCACTCTCCCAACGGCGGCCAGGGGCTGAACCTGGGGCTGATGGACGCGGTCAACCTGGGCTGGAAGCTGGCGGCCACGGTCACCGGGCGCGCGCCGGACGGCCTGCTCGACACCTACACCGCCGAACGCCATCCCGTAGGCGCCGCCGTCCTGCACAACACCCGCGCCCAGTCGGCGCTGCTGCGACCGGGCGCGCACGCGGCGGCCATGCGCGACATCGTGTCGGACCTGCTCGACCTGCCGGAGGTCAACCGCTACTTCGGACGGCTGCTGAACGGGCTCGGCACCCGCTACGACCTCCCGTATCCGGCAACCCACCCCCTGACCGGCCGCCCCTGCCCCGACCTGCGGCTCACGTTGCCGTCCGGCGTCACACGGACCCTCGCCGAGCTCGCCGCGTCGGGCCGGCCGCTGCTCGTCCACGCGCCGTCGCAGCCCGAGATCGCGCAGGCGGCGGCACCCTGGCGGGGCGAGCTGGACGTCGTCGAGGCGACCGTGGAGGACCATGACGACCTGTCGGCCGCGTTCGTCCGGCCCGACGGCACGGTCGCCTGGGCATCCGGCCCGGGCCCGGCCGACACCACCACCCTGACAGCGGCCTTCCACGCATGGCTGCCGCCCGCGTGAGGCGTCGGTGTATGGCATAAAGCCGTCTGTCCGCCGGTTGGTACGGCAGAGGTCGGCGTGACGTATGCCGCTCGGCGGTCGGCAGGGTAGGGTCGGCCGCCGAGCAGCCAGACTTTCTTGACAACAACTTTTTTCGGTGTCATCGTCTCATCATGTACGAAGTGGCGGTGATCGAAGACCCCGCGGCAGCCGAGGCGTCGCTCGACCCGATGCGGTCGAAGCTGCTGGCCGAGCTGGTCCAGCCCGGCTCGGCCACGTCGCTGGCGGCCAGGGTCGGCCTGGCCAGGCAGAAGGTCAACTACCATCTGCGCACGCTGGAGCGGCACGGGCTGGTCGAGCTGGTGGAGGAGCGCAAGAAGGGCAACGTCACCGAGCGGGTGATGCAGGCCACGGCCGCGTCCTTCGTGATCTCCCCGGTCGCGCTGGCCGCGGTGCAGCCCGATCCCGGGAAGGCGCCCGATCGGCTGTCGGCCCGCTGGCTGCTCGCCGTCGCCGCTCAGCTCGTCCGCGACGTCGGGACGCTGATCACCGGCGCCACCGAGGCCCGCAAGCGGGTGGCGACGTTCGCGATCGACGGCGAGGTGCGGTTCGCCTCGGCGGCCGACCGCGCGGCCTTCGCCGAGGAGCTGGCCGACGCCGTGACCGCGCTGGTGAGCAAATACCACGACGAGACGGCCGAGAACGGTCGCGACCACCGGCTGGTCGTCGCCGTGCACCCGTCGCTGAAGGAGCACTGACGTGGGACATTCCTTCGAGCTTCCCCAGGAGGCCGAGGTCGGGGCGGCCCCCGAGGAGGTGTGGGCGGCCATCGCCACCGGCCCCGGCATCGACTCGTGGTTCATGGGCCGCACCGAGGTGGCCGACGGCGTGGTGCGTACCGCCTTCGGCCAGTACATCCCCGAATCCACCGTGACCGCCGCGGAGCCGCCTGCCCGGTTCGCGCACGCCAGCCCGACGGCGGAGGACGGCCGGTTCGTCGCCTACGAGTTCCTCGTCGAGGGGCGCGACCAGGGCAGCACCACGCTGCGCATGGTGACCAGCGGCTTCCTGCCGGGGGACGACTGGGAGGCCGAGTTCGAGGCGATGTCCAGGGGGCTGGAGATGTTCTTCGCCACTCTGGTCGCCTACCTGACGCACTTCCGCGGCCGGACCGCGACGCCCATCACCGAGTTCGGGCCGCCTGTCGCCGACTGGCCGCGCGCCTGGGAGATCCTTTACGGCGCGCTCGGCACCCCGGGCCACGCCAAGCCAGGCGATACCGTACGCTTCGCGCCTGCCGGGCTCGCCCCGATCGAAGGCGTCGTCTACTACGCCAACGCCCAGACGCTCGGTGTGCGGACCCCGGACGCGCTCTACCGGTTCCTGCAGGGGTTCGGCGGCTCGATGGTCGCCGCGCACCACCTTTTCGCCGGCACCGGCGACCAAGGTCCGGCGTGGCATGCCTGGCTCGACCATCTTTTCGCCGAGTGAAAACCATGGACAAGGTCATCTCGAAGGACGGCACCGCCATCGCCTTCTTCTTCGCGGTGAGCTGATCGGCCGGGACGGTAGACAGGATCCCCTGCCGGCCGTCCCGGCCGCACGGCGCTCAGTCCATCCGCTGCGGTCGTGCGGCGCTCACTCCACTACTGCCACGTGCTCGGCGATCGCGGCCGCCAGGGTCCGCTCGCAGGTGGCGGCGTCGTCGGCCGCCCAGCACACGTAGCCGTCGGGCCGCAGGAGCAGGGCCGCCGCGCCCAGGTCGTCCGCGCACTTGGCCCGTACGAGATCGACCCGGGCGGGCAGCCGGAGCTCGGCGGGGACGATTCCGCCCAGATCCAGCAGGACCGCGTGCCCGGCGCCGAACAGCCCGGACAGCCGGGTCGACGCCGAGCCGACGAGCAGGTCGGCGTCCGGCACCCGCTGCCCGGCCAGCGGATGCTCGCCGCCGAGGTCGTAGCCCAGCGACAGGCCGGACATCAGGCCCGCCATGTGGCGGTTGGCGTCCGGCAGCCGCAGCAGGTCGGTGAAGATGTCGCGCAGCGCGGCCACGTCCGCGCTGGGCCGAGGCGCGCTCAGTACGCGCTGCGCGGACGTGTGGTGCAGCACCTGGGCGGCCACCGGATGCCGTTCGGCCTGGTAGCGGTCCAGGAGGCCCTCGGGCGCCCGGTCCTGGAGGGTCGCGGCCAGCCGCCAGCCGAGGTTGATCGCGTCCTGCACGCCGAGGTTCAGGCCCTGCCCGCCGAACGGCGGGTGGATGTGCGCGGCGTCGCCCGCGAACAGGACGCGGCCCGCCCGGTAGTCCGCCAGCTGCCGCGTCGCGTCGGTGAAGCGCGAGGAGTTGTCCACGGCGCGCAGCACGGTCTCCTCGCCGTAGACGGCCCGGAGCGCGGTGGCGACCTCCTCCTCCGTGACCGGCGCGTCGCGACCGTGGTCTCCCTGCTCCTCGCTGCCGAACGTCAGCCGGTAACGCTCGCCGCCGATGGGAACCAGCATGGCCCAGTAGCCGCCGCCCTCGCGGACCAGGCTGCTCATGTGGCCCAGCGCCTGGGGGACCGACGCCGAGGTGGCCGACAGCCGGACGTCGGCCAGCACCGCCACGAACGTCCCGTCCCGGCCGGGGAAGGGCATGCCCAGCAGCTTGCGTACGGTGCTCCGCCCGCCGTCGCACGCCACCAGATAGTCGGCCCGGAACCGGCGCTCACCCACGCGCACCGTCACCCCGTCGGCGTCCTGCTCGACCGCCGTGACCCCGGCGTCGCGCAGGACGCGCGCGCCTCGGGCGGTCGCGGCCTCCTCCAGGACCTCCTCGATCTCCCACTGAGGAACCGCGACCGGGTACGGATGCCGGGTCCGCCACGGCTCGCAGTCCAGCGGCACCGGCAGAGCCGCGAAATGGCCGCCGACCGGTTCGCGGTTCAGGGCCCGGCTCAGCAGCGGCTCCAGCAGCCCGCGCAGCTCCAGCAGCTCCAGCGTGCGGGGCTGCAGAGCGCCGCCCTTCATCTGCTGGATGCGCTGGGGCAGCTTCTCCAGCACCAGTGTGCCGACCCCGGCCAGCGCCAGCTCGTACGCCAGCATCAGGCCGGTCGGCCCGGCACCCGCGATGACCACCTCGAAGTCCTTCATGACCCGCCCTCTTTCCGCGGTTATCTCGTCTGAGTGCGAATATAGACCCAGTGCAGAAAAAGTCCAAGTGCAGATTTCTGCTAGGGTGATGGGTGTGACGAACGAGCCCGGACTGCGCGAGCGGAAGAAGCAGCGGACGCACGCCGCGATCTCCGAGGCGGCGATCGAGCTGTTCCTGCGGCACGGGTACGACCAGGTGTCGGTGGCCCAGGTGGCGGAGGCGGCCGAGGTGTCCAGGCGCACGCTGTTCGCCTACTTCCCGGCCAAGGAAGATCTCGTGGTGCAACGGTTCGCCGACCACGAGACGGAGAGCGCCCGGGTGGTCGAGTCCCGCGCGGCGGACGTCACGCCGCTGGAGGCGCTGCGGGCGCACTACCTCGACGCGCTGGCCAGGCGTGATCCGGCCAGCGGGCTCAACGACATACCCGCGATCGTGGCGCTCTACCGGATGGTCTTCGAGACCTCGTCGCTGGCCGCCCGGATGCACCGGTTCCAGGCGGCGGCCGAGCAGGCGCTCGCCGGTGCGCTGCGGGAGACGGCCGGCGTCGATGAGCTCAGCGCACGCGTGGCGGCCGTCCAGATCCAGGCGGTCCACTGGACGCTGACGATCGACAACGCCATGCGGCTGGCGGGCGGCGAGAGCGCGGACGAGCGCTACCCGGGCGCGGTGAGCGACGCCGAGCGGGCCTACGCCCTGCTGGCCAACGGGCTGGGCCACCTGGGCGCGCCGGACCCTCGGTGAACCGGGTGGCAGGTGGCCGCTGTTCGGTGAACTGGGTGGCGGTGTGGGGGTGGCTGCCGTTCGGCGAACGGCAGCCACCATTGTTCGACTACGCCGTGAGGGCGTTCTCCAGGAGTGGCCGGTGGCGTAGCATCCACGCCGCCGCCCGCGCCTGCCAGGCCAGGGCCCACAGCGGGCCCGGGTCCGTACTCTCGGGCGTGATCCGCGACCTGACCGCCACGGACGCGCAGTCACGGATGGCGAACTCGATCATCCGCGTGACGAAGCCGTCGCGTTCGGCGGCGGGCAGCCCGTAGCCGTCGAGGAAGCGGCGCAGCTGACCCGCGCGCGTCTCGGCGTCGGGCAGGCCCTGCCGTTCGGCGACGTCGTCGTCGTGCAACTGGGCGTTCCACCACGCGGCACCCGCCACGTCGTCCAGCCGGTCGATCGGACCGGCGGTGGTCCAGTCGATGTACGCAACTGGCAGGCCGTCGCGGGCCACGGTGTTCCACGGCCCCGTGTCCCGATGGCTGATGATCGCATCCGGCCCGGAACCCTCGAACGGCCACGGGTGCCACACCGCGTCCGGCGGCGGCCGGAACCCGGCCGTCGCGTCGTGGAGCTCGCGCAGCAGGCGTCCTGCCTGCCACACGCCCTCGTCGGACCAGGCATGCGGGTGGACGAAGTCGCCGTCGATGTAGGTCACGGCGTCTCGTCCCTCCTCGTCGTAACCGTCGCCGACCAGGCGTGGGATCCCGGTGAAGCCCGCGTTCTCCAGATGCAGCAGCAGCGCGTGAACGCTGTCCGTCCACGGCCCGGACGGGCGCAGCACGACGTCGCCGTGCCGGACCACCTGCGTGGGATTGCCCTCGGCGCCCAGCAGGGGCTCGAAGGATGGTTGGGAAGACACTCTTGCTCCTCGTGATCGTGATGGAAGATCACTCCAACGCGAGGAGCCCGGTACGCCTCAGGCGACCTCTCGCGTCGAAGTGTGAGCCGAGACTTCGCCGAGGACCTTGGTGGCCATGTGCCACACCTCCTGCTGGATCGCGGGATACCGTCCCGGCCGACGCTGCCACAGCGGGGAAGGTGGAGCAACGTATTTGTCCGCCCGCGAGGAGAAGCCCGGCGGGCGGGGCTTTTCGGGCCGTTACCGCTTTCGGGCCGGTATCGTCGTCAGGCGTCGGGCTGATGATCTAGGGGGATCCGTGACCGAGCCGAGCCTGCTGTGCGTGCACGCGCATCCTGACGACGAGGCGTTGTGGACCGGCGGAACGCTCGCCCGGTTCGCCGACGCGGGCGCCAGGACGGGCGTCGTCACCTGCACGTGGACCGAGGGCACGCGCCGGGTCGCCGAGCTGGCGCGCTCGCTGGAGATCCTCGGCGCGGGCGAGCCGCGACTGCTCGGGTACGCCGACGGCAACGCCGGGCTGTCGGCGCCGGGCGCCGCCCGCTTCGTCGACGCGCCGCTGGACGAGGCGGTCGGGCGGCTGGTCGGGCATATCCGAGACTTCCGGCCCGATGCGGTGATCACCTATGACGGGTACGGCGGTTACGGCCATCCGGATCATGTCCACACGCACCGGGTGACCCTGGCGGCCGTCGAAGCCGCCGGGTACGACCAGCTCTATCCCGCCGCCGGCCCGCCGTGGCGGCCGGGTGCGCTCTATCTGGTGACCCTGCCGCGGTCTATCGTACGGTCCGCCTGGGAGGACCTGTTCGGAGCCGCGCCCGGCGGCGACCAGACGCTGCCCGGGATACCCGACGACGAGGTCACCGCCACCGTGGACGTCCGGCCATGGGTGGAGCGCAAGTGGGCGGCGGTGCGGGCGCACGAGTCGGAGATCGAGCGCGGCGCCTCGATGGGGCTGCTGACCGCCCTGCCCGAGGCGACACGCGACCGGCTGCTCGCCACCGAGTGGTACACCGGCGGCGACCCGAAGCTCAGCCTGCTGGTCTGACGGGCGCGCGGCGGATCAGACCCGCCCGACCTCAGCTCGCTGGTCTGACGCCCGCCCGGCGGATCTGATCCCGCCCGGGGTCAGCCTGCCGGTCTGACGCCCGCCCGGTCGATGGCCGCCTCGATCCCGTCGAGGACCACGGCGAGTCCGGCGGCGAAGGCCGGTCGTGCCTTGTCTTCCAGGTATGTCGTGGCCTGCCCGGACTGCGGGGTTTCGCGGGACGGCGGGGGAGGCGGGTCGTCGGTCTCGATCCAGGCGACCATCGGGAATCGTTCGGCGAAACCGGGGGCGACCTCTTCGAGCAGGGCCGATCGGGCGTACCACCACTCCTCGTCGGACACCCCGGTCGCCGCC
This sequence comes from Nonomuraea sp. NPDC049158, assembly GCF_040648335.1. NCBI lineage: Bacteria > Bacillati > Actinomycetota > Actinomycetes > Streptosporangiales > Streptosporangiaceae > Nonomuraea > Nonomuraea sp. NPDC049158. Next base: position 24,318 of record NZ_JBEZDM010000024.1, on the reverse strand, counting down.
GGCGCCTGCCGTGACTCCGCGACCGTCCTGGCCGCGCCCCGGACGAAGTCGGTCAGCAGCGAGACGACGCCTCGCAGCGGACCGGCGCGCAGCCCGGTCGCGCGCAGGACGCCCACCATCGTCTCCATCATCACGAACTCGTTGGGCCCCAGCACCGGCCGCGCCTGCGACACCTGCAGCACCCACGGATGACGTACGTAGAACGCCCGGACGTCCTCGGCCCACGACGTCACGGCCGCCCGCCAGCCCGGCCCGAGGTCGTAGTCGGTGGGCAGCTCGGCCAGGGCGTGGTCGTGCATCAGGTCGATCAGCTCGCTCTTGCTGGGCACGTACGTGTAGAGGGCCATCGCCGTACGGCCGAGGCGTTCGCCCACCGCGCGCATGGACAGGGCCGCCATGCCCTGCTCGTCGGCGACCGCGATCGCGGCGTCCACGATCATGTCCACGCTCAGCCCCGGCTTGGGGCCGGGACCGGTGCGCGGGCCCGGCCCCGTCGCCCGCCACAGCAGGGCCATCGAGCGGCGCGCGTCTCCCTGGCCGGCGAAGACCACCACCTGACAACCTCCACGGGCGCGATAATCCCTTACGTCATAAGGATATCAGCGGTGATCACCGAAGCGCGGGACGGTGCCCGGTGGCCGCCGGGGCAGGCTGATCAGGCGCAGGCCGGCCGACACCATGGTCCAGCCGAGCGCCGTCACGCCGGCCGCCCATCTGGGCGGGAGCTCGCGCCGGCAGTCGCGGAGCAGGCGCCACCTGGTGGCCTCGGCCCGCAACTCGGCGGCTCTGTGGCGTTCGGTGTAGAGGTGCATGTCGGGGTGCATGTGCCGACCTCCTGGAAGGCTCAGGCCCGGAACGGGAATCCGAAGAACTGCAGGGCGACGTGCTCACGGCCCTCGGTGTCGCCCGCCGCCTCGGCGGCTTTGCCGCGCGCCCACCACTTCTCGACGACCGCGTCGAGCTCCTGGCCGACCAGTCGCAGCTCCTCGGCGGTGAGCGAGGCCAGGTATTCGCTGGCGAACGCGGCGCCGCGCCACTCGGCGGACCAGGCGGGCTGCTCGTCGAGGTAGCGCTGGTACATCTCGTCCTGCATCCGAGAGGCCACGCGGGACAGGGCGGTGCGGGCGGCGACGATCTCCGGGCCCTCCTCCGGGGACGGGGCCCTGGCGCTGACGTGCTGGGAGGCGACCTGCCACCAGCGCTCCCTGCCGTCGCCGGTCTGCGGCACGGCCTCCTCGATGAGGCCGTGCGCGGCCAGTTTGCGCAGGTGGTAGCTGACCAGGGAGACGGCCTCGTCGACCTGGTCGGCCAGCTGGGAGGCGGTGGCCGTGTCCGCCACGAGCAGGGCCCGGTAGAGCTTCAGCCGCAGCGGGTGCGTGAACGCCTTGAGCTCGTCGAGATCGCTCAGGCGACGGGTCTCATGCGTGGCCATGGCTCCACCATAGAAGCGAAAGGAAAATTGCGCAAATAAAGTTGTGCATCTTCGATTGGTACGGGGGCTGACTATCGCGGGCCGAATAGGATCGACCGCATGAACGGCGCGCCTGAGGAGCAGGGATCCGACCAGTCACGGGACCCGATCGACGTGATTCTGGAGCAGTGGCGCCGTGAGCGGCCGGACCTGGATCTTTCGGCCATGGCGGTGTTCGGGCGGATAGCCATGGTGGCGCGGGTCGCGGAGGCGGCGGTCGAGGAGGTGTTCGCGCGTCATGGGCTGCGCCAAGGGGAGTTCGACGTGCTGTCCGCGCTGCGCAGGGGCGGCCCCCCGTACACCCTGATCCCGTCGGAGCTGTCGGCGACGCTGATGATGTCGCGGGCCGGCATGACCAACCGCCTCGACCGGCTGGAGGCGGCGGGGCTGGTCGAGCGGAGTCTCGACCCGGCCGACCGGCGCAGCTTCCGCGTCGCGCTCACCGAGGAGGGGCGGCGGGTCATCGACGCCGCGCTCACCGAGCACGCCGCCAACCTGGCCCGGCTGGCCGCCGGCCTGCCGCCGGACGACGCGACCGCCCTCTCCCGCATCCTGCGCGGCCTGCTGACGCCACCCGGATAGAGCCGCCCGCCTGGAGTTCCCTCGCGGCCATTGACATAAAAACCCTCTTTTCCTACTGTTTATGTAGGCATTCAAGGGAGGCGCGATGTCCCACTCCACTCACCCGAACCTCCGCGACCAGTGACGCGCAAGCAGATCCACCTCGCGGCCCACTTCCCCGGCGTGAACAACACCACGGTCTGGGCCGATCCCCGCTCCGGCAGCCAGATCGACTTCGCCTCGTTCGCCCACCTGGCCAGGACGGCCGAGCGGGGCAAGTTCGACTTCTTCTTCCTGGCCGAAGGGTTACGGCTGCGCGAGCTCAAAGGCCGGATCCACGACCTGGACGTGGTGGGCCGCCCCGAGGCGCTCACCGTGCTGAGCGCGCTGGCCGCCGTCACCGAGCGCCTCGGGCTCGCGGGCACCGTCAACGCCACCTTCAACGAGCCGTACGAACTGGCCAGGCGCCTGTCCACGCTGGACCACCTCAGCGACGGCCGGGCCGCCTGGAACGTGGTGACCACCTCCGACGCCTTCACCGGCGAGAACTTCCGGCGCGGCGGCTACCTCGACCGCGCCGACCGCTACACCCGCGCCGCCGAGTTCGTCCGCCTCTCGCGCGAGCTCTGGGACTCCTGGCAGCCCGGCGCGCACCTCGCCGACAAGAGCCGAGCCCAGTTCGTCCGCCCCGCCGCCATCGGCACCGTCCGCCACGAGGGGCCGCACTTCACCGTCGAAGGGCAGTTCACCCTGCCGCGCGGCCCTCAGGGGCATCCCGTCATCATCCAGGCCGGGGACTCCGACGAGGGCAGGGAGTTCGCCGCCGCCACGGCCGACGTGATCTTCAGCCGGCACGGCACGCTGGAGGACGGCCGGGCCTTCTACGCCGACGTCAAGGGGCGCCTGGCGCGCTACCACCGCGAGCCGGACCAGCTGAAGATCATGCCCGCGGCCACGTACGCGCTGGGTGACACCGAGGAGGAGGCCGCCGAGAACGCGGCCGCCATTCGCCGCCAGCAGGTCGGCCCGCAGACCGCGACCGCCTTCATCGAGCAGGTGTGGGGTCGTGACATGTCGGCCTACGACCCGGACGGGCCGCTGCCGGACGTCGAGCCCGACCCGTCGGAGGGCGTCTCGCAGGGGCGGGTGCCGTTCGGCGACCGGGCGGCGGTGGCCGCCAAATGGCGGGCGCTGGCCGAGGAGAAGAAGCTGACGATCCGCGAGCTGGTGATCGAGGTGACCGGGCGGCAGACGTTCGTCGGGACTCCGGCGGGCGTGGCCCGCCAGATCGACGAGCACGTCCAGGCGGACGCGGCGGACGGGTTCATCCTGGTGCCGCATCTGACGCCCGGCGGGCTCGACGAGTTCGTGGACCGCGTGGTGCCGCTGCTGCAGGAACGCGGCGCCTTCCGTACCGACTACACCGGCACCACGCTGCGCGAGCACCTGGAGCTGTCGTGACAGCGAGCACCGTGACCATGCCCACCAGAAGGATGGTGCCCTAGTGACCCTGCATCTCGCCGTCGCGCTGGACGGCGCCGGCTGGCATCCCGCCGCCTGGCGCGAGGCGTCCGCGCAACCTGAGGCGATCTTCTCGGCCCGCTACTGGGCGGCGCTGGTGGCCGAGGCCGAGCGGGGGCTGCTCGACTTCGTCACGATCGAGGACTCGCTCAGCCTCCAGTCCACTCTGCTTGACGGGCCCGACGCGCGGGCCGACCAGGTGCGCGGGCGCTTCGACGCGGTGCTGCTAACCGCCCGGCTGGCGCCGCTCACCAGCCGGATCGGGCTGGTGCCGACGGCCACCACCACGCACACCGAGCCGTTCCACGTGGCGATCGGCATCGCCACGCTCGACCACGTCAGCGGCGGGCGAGCCGGGTGGCGGCCGCAGATCTCGGCCAGGAGCACCGAGGCGGCGCATTTCGGCCGCCGCCCGTTCCCCCGGCTGGACGGGTCCTTCTCGATCGATGACGAGCACGTCCGGGCGCTGTTCGAGGAGGCCACCGACGCGGTCGAGGTCGTACGGCGGCTGTGGGACAGCTGGGAGGACGACGCGGAGATCCGCGACCTGCCGACCGGCCGCTTCATCGACCGGGACAAGCTTCACTACATCGACTTCGCCGGGCGGTTCTTCTCGGTGCGCGGGCCGTCGATCACGCCTCGGTCGCCGCAGGGCCAGCCGGTGGTCACGGCGCTCGCCCACGCCCGCCTGCCGTACGAGTTCGCCGCGGGCGGCGCCGACGTCGTGTACGTCACGCCGCACTCCGCCGACCAGGCGCGCGCCATCGTCGAGGAGGTCAGGGAGCTGTCGGCGGAGCTGCGGGTCTTCGCCGACCTGGTCGTGTTCCTGGGCGACGACGCGGCCGAGCGCAAGGCCCGCCTCGACGGGCTCGACGGGGCCGAGCTGCGCTCCGACGCCGCGATCTTCACCGGCACCCCGGAGGAGCTGGCGGAGCTGCTGCTCCAGTGGCGGCGGGCCGGGATCGAGGGGTTCCGGCTGCGTCCCGGCGCGCTGCCGTACGACCTGGAGGCGATCACCCGGGGGCTGACGGCGGAGCTGCGCGGGCGCGGGGCGTTCAGGCGCTCGTACGAGGCCACGACGCTGCGCGGGCTGCTCGGCCTGCCGCGCCCGGCCAGCCGCTACGCGGAGGTGTCATGAAATTTCTGGCCATCACGTTAATCGTCCATAACGACAGGCGGTCGCCCACCGAGCGGTTCCGCGAGGTCGTCGACAACGCGGTGCTGGCCGAGGAGCTGGGCTTCGACGGGTTCGGCGTGGGGGAGCGGCACGAGCGGCCGTTCATCTCCTCCTCGCCCCCGGTGGTGCTGAGCCACATCGCGGCCAAGACGTCCAGGATCCGGCTGTTCACCGCGGTCACCACACTGAGCCTGCTCGATCCCGTACGCGCCTACGAGGACTACGCCACGCTCGACCACCTCTCGGACGGTCGGCTGGAGCTGATCATCGGCAAGGGGAACGGGGCGGCGCAGGCACAGCTCTTCCACGTCACCCCCGAGGACCAGTGGGACCGCAACCGCGAGGGGTACGACCTGTTCCGCCGCCTCTGGCGGGAGGACAAGGTCACCTGGTCGGGCCGCTTCCGTCCCGCGCTGACCGAGGCCGAGACCTGGCCCCGGCCGCTCCAGCGGCCGATCAGGGTGTGGCACGGCAGCGCCACCAGCAAGGAGTCGGTGGACCTGGCCGCCTACTACGGCGACCCGCTGTTCTCCGCGAACGTCACCAACCCCATCGAGCCGTACGCCGACCTGATCGACTACTACCGGAAGCAGTGGGTCCGCTACGGGCACGACCCGGCCGACGCGCTGGTCGGGGCGGGGACGGCGGGCTACTACGCGGCCCGCACCTCGCAGGAGGCGATCGAGACCTACCGGCCGATCTTCGACGCCCGGCTGGCGCTGTTCGCCAAGCTCGGGATCGAGCCGGTGTTCGCCACGCTGGAGGACGCCATCGAACGGAGCTCGATCCTGGTCGGCAGCCCGCAGCAGATCATCGACAAGGTGCTGCGCTATCACCAGCGCTTCGGGCACGAGGTGATGCACCTGCACGCCGACGCCGACGGGCTCACGACCAAGCAGCACCGGGACGCGCTGGAGCTGTTCCAGGCGGAGATCGCGCCCGTACTGCGCCAGGAGATCCCCAGCAGGCCGTTCCCCGGAGGTACCGCGTGACGCTGTCCATCCTCGACCTCGCCCCCATCCCCTCCGGCGGCACCGCGCGTGACGCGCTGCTCAACACCATCGACCTGGCCCGGCGGGCCGAGTCGTCCGGCTACCGCCGCTACTGGCTGGCCGAGCACCATTTCGCCCCCGGCGTGGCCAGCTCGGCCCCGGCCGTGCTCATCGGCCTGGTGGCGGCGGCCACCGGCCGGATCAGGGTCGGATCCGGAGCCGTGCAGCTCGGGCACCAGACGCCGCTGTCGGTGGTGGAGCAGTTCGGGCTGATCGACGCGCTGTATCCGGGCCGGATCGACCTCGGCATCGGCCGCTCCGGCCAACGCCGCGCCGAACTCGCCGCCAAGGCCGCGCCGGCGAAGCCCCCACCTGACGGGGAGGCGGGGCGGGTCGTCGACGGGCTGCTCATTCCGCCGCCGTTCGACTGGTCCAGGCTCGCCGCGCACCCGCAGCTGGCCTTCCACGCCTCGCTGCTCCAGCAGCCCGGCGCGCAGACGCCCGACTTCGCCGAGCAGATCGACGACGTCATCGCGTTCCTGACCGGCGACCACCAGGCGCACGCCGTCCCCGGCGAGGGGGCGGAGGTGGAGCTGTGGATCCTCGGCAGCAGCGGCGGCCAGAGCGCCCAGGTGGCGGGCGAACGCGGGCTGCCGTTCGCGGCCAACTACCACGTCAGCCCGTCCAGCGTCCTGGAAGCCGTCGAGGGCTACCGGAAGGCGTTCAAGCCGTCGAAGGCCCTGGCCGAGCCCTACGTGATCGTGTCGGCCGACGTCGTCGTGGCCGACGACGACGCGACCGCGCGGGAGCTGGCCAAGCCGTACGGGCTGTGGGTACGCAGCATCAGGACCGGGGCGGGCGCCAGGACGTACCCGACACCCGAGGAAGCCGACGCGCACGTCTGGAGCGCCGAGGACCTGGCGCTGGTGAAGGACCGGATCGACACGCGGTTCGTCGGCACGCCCGAGGCCGTCGCCGAGCGGCTGCGCGTGCTGCGGCGGGTGACGGGCGCCGACGAGCTGCTGGTCACGACCATCACCCACGACCACGCCGACCGCGTACGCTCCTACGAGCTGCTGGCCGACGCCTGGGACGGCCGCTCATGAAGCGGACCCTGCTCGTCCTCATGCTCGTCCTCATGCCGGCCCTGGCCGCCTGCGGTTCCCAGCCGTCCGCCCAGCAGGCCCAGAGCACCACCCTGACCTGGGCGATCGAGACGCAGCCCATCACCCTGAACCCGCAGCAGTGGGCGCAGAACAAGGTCAGGCTGCTGGTGTTCAACCAGTTCGACGCGCTGCTGTCCCGCGGTCGCGACGGTTCGTTCCAGCCGTGGCTGGCCAAGTCGTGGAAGGTCTCGGCCGACGGGCTGAGCTACACCTTCGAGCTGCGCGACGACGTGACCTTCCACGACGGCACGAAATTCGACGCGGCGGCGGTCAAGGCCAACCTGGAGCAGTTCCTGGTGCCGGGCTACAACGCGGCCGTCGCGGCGATCCAGCTGGCCGCCTTCGACAAGGCCGAGGTGGTCTCGCCCACCACGGTGAAGGTCACGCTCAAGAAACCCGACGGGCTGTTCCTCGACTTCCTGGCCTCGCCGTACGGCGGGCAGGTCTCGCCCAAGTCGCTGAAGGCGGCCAAGAACCTCAAGTTCGGCGGCCCCGACCTGGTGGGCACCGGGCCGTTCATCCTCGACCGGTACGTCCAGGGCCAGGAGCTCCACTACCACCGCAACCCCGCCTACAAGTGGGCGCCGCCGAGCGCCGGGCACCAGGGGCCCGCCTACCTCTCCGAGATCACCTACCGCTTCCTGCCCGAGGCCGCGGTCCGCGTCGGCGCGCTCACCTCCGGCCAGGTCCAGGTCATCGAGGGTGTCCCCGCCACCGACGTGAGCCTGATCAAGAAGGAGCACGCCTTCCAGACCGCGCTCAACTCGGGCACCTCCTTCATCTACTACTTCAACGTCTCGCACGCGCCGTTCGACGACCAGCGCGTACGGCAGGCCTTCCGCGAGGCCGTGGACGTCGACGCCGTCCTCGCCTCCGTCTACCAGGGCACCGCCACCAGGGCGTGGAGCGTCGTCGGCAAGGCGAGCCCGTTCTACGACCCGTCGCTGGAGCACACCTTCGGCGGCGACACCGCCAAGGCCAACGCGCTGCTCGACGAGGCCGGCTGGCGGCAGCGCGACAGCGAGGGCTTCAGGGGCAAGGACGGCAAACGGCTCACCGTGCGCAGCGTCTCCGCGGCGCCGTACGTCAGGGACCGCCGCGACATCCTCGCCCAGGCCATCCAGGCCCAGGTCAAGCAGAGCGCGGGCATCGACTTCCAGGTGAAGATCGTCGACCAGGGCACGGCGCAGAAGGCCGTGGACGAGAACCAGTACGAGATCTTCGAGAACTCCCGCGGCGACTCCGACGTCGGCGCCGCGCTCAACCTCATCCTGCCGAGCAAGGGGGCCATCAACCGCACTCACTTCTCCGACCCCCAGGTGGACAAGTGGCTGGCCCAGGCCTCCACCACCACTGACCAGGCACTACGCAAGGACCTCTACACCCGGGTGCAGCGCGCCGTGGTGACCGAGAAGGCCGTCGCCTTCCCGATCTACGTGCCCGCCGACCAGCTGGCCGCCCAGAACGGCGTGCGCGGCCTCGGCTTCGACCCGGGCTCGGGGACGCCGCGCAACGCCTACGACGTCCAGGCCGACACATGATCAGCCGTCCAGGTCGGCACATGATCAAACGTCTGGGCACCGGGCTGGCCGTGCTCTGGGCCGCCGCCACCTCCTCCTACGTCGCGCTGCTCCTGGCCCCGGGCGACACCATCGACATCCTGATCGGCGACGGCGCCGACACCCCGGAGATCCGGGCCAGGATCGTCGCCGAATGGGGGCTCGACCGTCCCGAGGTGGTCCAATACCTGTCCTACCTGTGGCGGCTGCTGCACGGCGACCTGGGCCGGTCGTACCAGCTCCAGCGCGGCGTCGGCGAGATCCTCGCCACCCAGGTGGGCCCGACGCTCCAGCTCACGCTCGCCGCCGCGGCGACCGGCGTGACGCTCGCCGGGGTCATCGCGCTGGCCACCGCGGGCCGGGGCCGCTGGTCGCGCGGCGCGGCCTCGGCCGCCGAGCTGGTGTCGGTCTCGGTGCCGCCGTTCCTCATCGGGATCGTGCTGCTGTCGGTGTTCTCGTTCACCTTCGGCTGGTTCCCGGTCTCCGGCGCCTCGGGGCCGCAGGCGCTCGTCCTGCCCGCGCTGGCGCTCGGCCTGCCGATCGCCGGCGTGCTCGGGCAGGTGCTGCGCGGCGGGCTCGAACGCGCGCTGGAGCAGCCGTTCGCGGTCACGGCCAGGGCGCGCGGGCTGACCGAGCGGGCCCTGGTCGCCAGGCACGCGCTCAGGCACGCGCTGATCCCGGCTGTGACGCTGGCCGGGTGGTTCACCGGCACGCTGCTCGGCGGGACGGTGATCACCGAGGTGCTGTTCGGCCGGCCGGGGCTCGGCCAGGTCGCGATGCAGGCGGTCACCGGCCGGGACATGCCGGTCGTGATGGCCGTGGTGCTGGTGTCGGCGATCGCGTACGTGACCATCAGTACGCTGCTCGACCTGGCCTACCGCGCCATCGACCCCAGAATCGGGGGCTGAGCGTGCCGGCCAGGATCCTCCTACCCGTTGCCCTCCTGACCCTGCTGGCACTGGCCGTCGCCGTGCCCGGCCTGCTCACCGGCGTGGACCCGCTCGCGGCCGACCCGCTGCGCGCGCTGACCCCGCCCGGCGGCGCGCACTGGTTCGGCAGCGACCACCTCGGCAGGGACGTGCTGTCCAGAGTGGTGTACGGCGCCCGCCACTCGCTCAGCATCGGCGTCTCGGCCACCGCCGTCGCCGTGACCTCCGGCATCCTGCTCGGCCTGGCCGCCGGGCTGTCGCCGAAATGGCTGGACGAGGCGCTGGCCCGCTCGTTCGACGTGCTGTCGACCCTGCCCGAGCTGCTGCTGGCGCTGCTGGTCATCGCGATCACCGGGCCCGGCACCGGGAGCGTGATCTTCGCGATCGCCGTCGCGCAGATCCCCAATTACGCCCGGGTGATCCGGGCGCAGACCTTCGTGGTCCGCCACGCCGGCTACGTCGAGCAGGCCGTGACCTTCGGCCGCTCCCGCGCGGTCATCACCGCCCAGCACGTGCTGCCGAACGTGCTGGGCCCGATCCCGGTGCTGGCCACCATCGGGCTCGGCCAGGCCGTCATCGGCGCGTCGGGGCTCAGCTTCCTCGGCATGGGACCCCAGCCGCCGGCCGCCGAGTGGGGCGCCATGCTCGCCGAGGCCCGCAACTACCTGCGCGTCGCCTGGTGGGAGGCGCTGTTCCCAGGCATCGCGATCACTTTGACCGTCATCTGCCTGACCGTGCTGGGGCGGCGGCTGCAGCGCCGCTTCGAGGGAAGGACGCCATGACCACGTTCCAGGAAGAGCACGCGGAGACCGGCCGCGCGCCCGCCTCGGACATCCCGCTGGTGGCCGTGGCGGATCTGCGGGTGGGCTTCGGCGGGACCGAGGTGGTGCGCGGTGTCTCGCTGTCGGTCGCGGCGGGGGAGTGCGTGGCGATCGTCGGCGAGTCCGGCTCCGGCAAGAGCGTCACCGCCCGGTCGCTGCTCGGCCTGGCCGGGCCGGGCTCCCAGGTCGAGGCCCGGACGTTCGACCTGTCCGGCAGGGACGCCCGCGCCTTCCGCCCGGCCGACTGGCGGCGGCTGCGCGGCGGGTTCGCCGGGCTGGTGCTGCAGGACGCGCTGGTCTCGCTCGATCCGCTGCGTACCGTGGCCGCCGAGATCGGCGAGGTGCTGGCCGTACACGAGGTCGTTCCCCGCGCCCGCCGCCTGGAACGGGTGCTGGAGCTGCTCGACGCGGTCGGCGTCCCCGACCCGGCCGCCCGCGCCCGCCAGCACCCGCACCAGCTGTCCGGCGGCCTGCGGCAGCGGGTGCTGATCGCCTCGGCCATCGCCGCCGAGCCCAAGCTGATCATCGCGGACGAGCCCACCACCGCGCTCGACGTCACCGTGCAGGCCCAGATCCTGCGGCTGCTCGCCGAGCGCAAGGCCGCCGGGACGGCACTGCTGCTGATCAGCCACGACCTCGCCGTGGTCGCCTCGATCGCCGACCGCGTCCTGGTCATGAAGGACGGCCGGGTGGTCGAGGAGGGGCCCGTTCGGCGCGTGCTGTCGGCGCCCGCGCACGACTACACCCGCTCGCTGCTCGCCGCCGTGCCCTCCGCCGCCTCCAGGGGCACCCGCCTGTCGGGCGGCCCGCCGCTCCCGCGCCGCGCACCGAACCCGTCCGCACAGGTCCTCGCCGCCACCGCCCTGAGCAGGTCGTACGGACCGCGCCGCGTCGTCGACGACGTCTCCTTCACCCTGCACGAAGGCGAGACGCTCGGCATCGTCGGCGAGTCCGGCTCCGGCAAGACCACGCTCGCCAGGCTCGTCCTCGGCCTGCTCGAACCCGAGACGGGACGGGTGAGCCTGCACCAGCGGCAGTGGAGCGGGCTGCCGGAACGCCAGCGGCGCCCGATGCGGCAGCGCGTCCAGCTCATCTCCCAGAACCCGCTCGACTCCTTCGACCCCCGCCACACCGTCGGCCGCCTGGTCACCGAGCCGCTCGCCCTGCCCCGCCGCGAACGCCGGGCGCGGGCTCTGGACCTGCTGGAGCGCGTCGGCCTGCCCGCCGCGTACGCCGCCCGCCACCCCAGAGAGCTGTCCGGCGGCCAGCGCCAGCGGGTCGCCATCGCCAGAGCCCTCGCCCCCCGCCCCGACGTGCTGGTCTGCGACGAGCCCGTCTCGGCGCTCGACGTCTCCATCCAGGCCCAGGTGCTGGACCTGCTGGCCGAGATCCAGGCCGAGTACGGCACCGCCCTGCTGTTCATCTCCCACGACCTGGGCGTCGTCCACCACGTCAGCGACCGGGTGCTGGTCATGAAGGACGGCCGGGTGGTGGAGGAGGGCGCGGTCGAGCAGGTGTTCCAGCGGCCCCGGCACCCCTACACCCGCGCCCTGGTGGACGCCGTGCCCCGCCTCGGTTAGAGGTCGCCGCGCTGGAGATCCGGCGCGCGCACCCCGGCCTGCCGGTGCTGGTCCTGTCGCAGTACGTGGAGAAGGTGTACGCCAGGGGCCGACGGCGGTCATCGCCGGGTGCTGGCCGTACTGGCGTACCTGAACAGTTCGTGAGCTCAGTCCAGCTGGATCACCGACAGCCAGTTGCCCGCCGGGTCCTTGAACCAGGCGATCAGCGGGCCGCTCACGCGGTTGACGCCCTTGTCGTCGGTGCCCTCCAGCCGCTCGAAGACGACCCCGCGCGCCACCAGCTCGTCCACCGCCTTGTCGATGTCGCTGACCGGGAAGTTGAGTATGGTGAACGTCGCCGGCGTGTGATCCTTCTTCGGGTAGACGATCGTGTCGCGGTCGCCCGCGAGGTGCAGCGTGAGGATCCCGTGGTCCTCGGTGACGCGCAGGCCGAGCGTCTCGCCGTAGAACCGCTTGGCGGCCGGGATGTCGTCGGTGGAGAAGCCGCTGAAGGCTCTGGAGTTCTCGAACATGATGGTTTCCTTCCGTCATGGGGGACGTAGAACCCGGGCGGCCGAATTCGACACGTTTCGAGGGGGAAATTTTGGAAGGGCTGCTGCGAGAGCTGGCGCCGCAGGTCCTCGGCGCGGTGGTCCGGCGCTACGGCGACTTCGACCTGTGCGAGGACGCCGTGCAGGAGGCCCTGCTCGCGGCCGCCGTCCAGTGGCCCGAGGAGGGTGTGCCCGCCAATCCCAAGGGCTGGCTGATCACCGTCGCCGCCCGCAGGCGGATCGAGCTGTGGCGCAGCGAGTCCGCCCGGCGGCGCAGGGAGGAGTCCGCCGCCGCGCTGGCGCCGCCGGAGCCGGATCCGTCGCCCGCCGTGGACGACACGCTCACGCTGCTGCTGCTCTGCTGCCATCCCGCGCTCACCACGGTCTCCCAGGTGGCGCTGACACTGCGCGCCGTCGGCGGGCTGAGCACCGCCGAGATCGCCCGCGCGCTGCTGGTGCCCGAACCGACCGTGGCGCAGCGCATCAGCCGCGCCAAGCAGCGCATCAAGAGCAGCGGCGCCGAGTTCACGCTGCCCCCGGAGGCCGAGCAGGCCGAGCGGCTGGCCGCGGTGCTGCACGTGCTGTACCTGATCTTCAACGAGGGCTACACCGCCAGCTCCGGCGGCACGTTGCACCGCGTGGAGCTGTCCGGCGAGGCCCTCCGCCTGACCCGGCAGCTCCACGACCGCCTGCCCGGCGACGGCGAGGTGGCCGCGCTGCTCGCCCTGATGCTGCTCACCGACGCCCGCCGCCCGGCCCGCACCCGGCCCGACGGCGGCCTGGTGCCGCTGGCCGAGCAGGACCGTAGCAAATGGGACGCCGAGGCCATCGCCGAAGGGGTCCAGCTGATCACCGAGACGCTGGCCGCCGCGCCGCTCGGCCCCTACCAGGTGCAGGCGGCCATCGCGGCCGTGCACGACGAGGCGCCGCGGGCCGAGGACACCGACTGGCGGCAGATCCTCGCCCTGTACGACCTGCTCGACGGCATCGCGCCGGGGCCCATGGTCACGCTCAACCGGATCGTCGCCGTCGCCATGGTCCACGGGCCGCTCGCCGGGCTGGAGGGGCTGGCGAAGGCCGAGACCGATCCGGCGCTCGCCGGCCATCACCGGGTGCTGGCCGTACGCGCGCATCTGCTGGACCTCGCGGGCGATCGGGAGGCGGCGCGCACCCAGTACGAGCTGGCCGCCCGCCGCACGCTCAGCCTGCCCGAGCAGCGCTATCTGGAGTCACGCGCCGCCCAGCTCTGACCGGCCTCGCCTCAGCCGTCGAGGTGGCGCAGGATGGCCAGCACCCGTCTGCTGTAGGCGGGGGTCACGGGCAGGTCGAGCTTGTCGAAGATGGCGTTGACGTGCTTCTCCACCGTGCTCAGGGAGACGTGCAGGTTCGTGGCGATCGCGGCGTTGGTGAAGCCCTCGGCGAGTTGCCGCAGCACCTGCGACTCGCGTTCGCTGAGCGTACGCAGCGGGTCCACGCGGGTGGTGCGGGCGAGAAGCTGCCTGACCACTTCGGGGTCGATGACGGTCCCGCCCGCGCGGATCCGCTCCAGGGAGCCCAGGAAGTCCGCCACCTCCGACACCCGGTCCTTCAGCAGGTAGCCCATGCCCTCGGTGGCGTCGGAGAGCAGTTTGGCCGCGTACGTCTTCTCCACGTACTGCGACAGGACCAGCACCCCCACCGCGGGCCAGCGCGCGCGGATCTCCAGCGCCGCCCGCAGGCCCTCGTCGGAGTGGGTGGGCGGCATCCGCACGTCCACCACCGCGACCTCCGGCCGGTGCTCGGCCACCGCCTCGATCAGGGACTCCGCGTCGCCGATCGCGGCCACGACCTCGTGCCCGGCCTCCTCCAGCAGCCTGATCAGGCCCTCACGCAGCAGTACGGCGTCGTCGGCGAGGATCAGCCGCACGATGCCGCCTTCGGGAGGGTCGCGCAGACCCTGGTGCCGCCGCCGGGCGGGCTGTCGACCTCGAACCGGCCGTCGAGTGCCATCACCCGCCTGGCCAGCCCCGACAGCCCGCCGCCCGCCGGGTCGGCGCCGCCCCGGCCGTCATCGGAGATCACCACGCGTACCGACCGCTCGTCCTCGCTCAGCACGACCAGGATGTCCCGCGCCCGCGCGTGCTTGACCGCGTTGGTGATCGCCTCCCTGGCCACGAAGTACAGGGCGGTCTCCACCTCCGAGACGGGCCGCGCGGCCAGCCCGTAGTCGACGGTCACCGGCACGCACGATCGTTCGGCGACCCCGGCCAGCGCCGTGCGCAGGCCCAGCTCGTCGAGCGCGGTCGGGTAGATCCGCCAGGCCACGCTACGCAGCTCGTCGAGCAGCTGCCGGGACTCGGCGTAGGCCTGGTCCACCAGCTCGGCCGCCCCGGCGGGGCTGTGCCGGGCCCGCCCGAGCAGCATGGCCAGCGCCACACCGCGCTGCTGTACGCCGTCGTGCAGGTCCCGCTCGATCCGGCGCCGCTCGTCGTCGACCACCCGCACGATGCCGGACCGGCTGACGGTCAGCTCGGCGATGCGCCGCCGCATCAGCTCCTGCGGCCCGGGACCGAGGAAGCGTACGGCCAGCCGCCGCTCGGTCGCCACCAGCAGGCGGCACCAGAACGCGCCCAGGGCCAGCATCAGCACCCCGCAGGCCAGGCCGACCGCCCAGCTGTGCATCGACAGCTTGATGCCCGGCAGGTCCAGCGCCACCGGCGCGTAGTCGCCGGAGAACAGCACCCACATGCTGCCGCCCAGGAACAGCAGAGCCAGGAACAGCAACGCCAGCGCGAGATAGCCGCCGAACACGCCGACCAGGGCACGCAGCGCGAGATAGCCGTGACCGGACGCGGCCCCGTCGGTCTCCTGCCCGAACCAGGCGGCCAGCCGGGCCCGTTCGAGCGCCACCATCCCCGGTGCCCACCTGCTCCGGTACGGCCAGGCGAAGGTCCACAGGGCGAGGGCGGCGGCCCCGGTGACCAGCCCGGCCAGCACTCCGGTGAGCTGCCTGAAAACAATGCCTGCCACGGTCGCGAAGTCTAGGCGCTGCACCGCTCGCCCGTGGAGCGCCGGTCAGGTGTCGACGGGCAGGCGGCGGGCGGCCACGCCCGCCCAGCCGAGGCCCAGCGCGGTGATCAGGAGTACTCCCGCGGCCCCCGCGCCCGCCGCCACCAGCCCGGCCGCGCCCGGGATGAGGATCTGCCCGGTACGGTTGCCCGCGAGCCGGAGCGACATCGCCCGCCCCCGCAGGCCGGCGGGCGCGGACTCGGCGAGCCACGACATGGTCATCGGCTGTCCTATCCCGAGCCCGAACCCCAGGACGAGCAGCACGCAGGCCAGCAGCCACAGCGGCATCGGCAGCGGCGTCAGCGCCATGGCCAGGGCCGCTGAGACGGTGCCGGCCACAAGGAGACGCCGTCTGCCGAAGGCGTGCGAGAGGCGGCCGAGGAAGAAGCGTGACCCCATGGAGGCCACGCCGCGGACCGCCAGCAGGACGCCCACCACGCCTGAAGCGAGCCCTTGCTCGGTGCCCAGCGCCGGCAGGTAGACGAGCGTGATGTCGACCGCGGCCAGCACCACGCAGCTGGTCACCAGCGCGTGCGCGAGACCCGGCAGCCGCAGCAGCGAGCGCACCCCCGTGGCTTGTCCGCCGGCCCGCGCGGTGGCCCGCGGACTGCCGGTCAGGAGCGCTGACAGCACGACGAGCACGGCGGCGAGCCCGCAGGTCCACAGGTAGATCCGCCCGGTGTCCGGGATCGCGTGGGCGCCGCCGAACACGATGATCAGGATGGGGCCCAAGGCCTGCCCGAGCGAGGCGGCGAACGTGTAGTGCCCGAAGGCGGTGTCATGGCGGCCGCGCTCGGTCACGTTGGCCACCAGCGCCTGCTGGGCGATGACACAGCCGAGATGCCCCGTGCCGAGCAGGACGCCGCCGGCGATCAGCCCGGGGATCGTGTGGCCGAACGCGAGGAAGGCGGCGCAGGCGGTCGTGAGCAGGATCGCGCCCGCCACGGCCATGCGCCGCTCGCCGTACCGGTCGGCCGCCTGCCCGGCGGGGATGGCCAGGACGAGCGGCGCGATGGCGAAGCTGGCGCCCAGCACGCCCAGCCACGCCGCCGAAACGTGCAGCTCGATCGCCCCGTACGACATGGTCGGCCGCAGCACGAAGGTCACCACCTGCGTTCCCACGGAGTGGGCCAGCAGCAGGGCCATCTGATGACGCCGATGCCAGGTGATCACGCACTCCAGCCGGTCGCGCGCCTTCTCCACGGCCGGCGGGGCCACCCGTACGTCACCGCCTCAACCTATCGCAACAACCCCAGAAGGCGGGAAAAGGCGAAATATCGGCTAAAACGCCATCGGTGGGAATGGGCCTCCTGGTGGCCCTACCGGGCCGTGGTCTACCGCTACGTCAAGGGGCGGTTCATGAGGGAGGTCAGCTGGTGAATGTCGTGGCGGGCCCGCAGGGCCGCGATCGCCTCCTGATCGGGTGGCTGGGTGGCGGCTATCAGATCGGCGAGTTCGCGGAGGTAGTGCTCGTGGCCGGACGGGGAGACGAGGAAGAGCATGCGCGCAGGCTTGGGGCCGGGGTTGAAGAAGGCGTGCGGGCAGCCGGCGGGTACGAACATGACGCTCCCCGGACCGCCTCTGAACACCGGCGTGCCGGTGGCCGACTCCCACGTCCGCCAGTCGCCGTCGGCCTTCTCGCGTGGATGGAAGGCGAGCAGGTCGAGCTCCCCGTCGAGGATGTAGAAGACCTCCTCGGCCTCATGATGCAGATGCGCCCCGACGTCGAATCCCGGTGCGACGTCCGCCTCGAACATGGACCAGCTGGCCGACCGCTCCGCTCCCACCTTGACCGTCATGCCGGCGGTCTGGATCCGGTGTCCGGCGCCAGGCCCGAGCAGCAGTCCATCGGTCAGGTCCGGGTCGTTCATGGCTTCCACCGGGTTGCCTCCAGCCAGTTCTCCAGCGTCATCAGGCCCGGGTGGGCAGCGCGCAGCGCTGGGAAGTCGGGTTCGTCGTCGTCGCGGTCGCCGAGCCAGGCGAACATCCTGGCCACCTGCTCGTCGAAGGCCCGCACCTGCTCGATGGGCACCTGATGGAAGCGGCTGGGCAGGCCGCCGGCCCGGCCGAAGGCCTCGGCGATCGCCTGAGCGGACAGGCAGTCCCCGGCGATCTCGAGTTTCCGGTCGATGAACTCGCCGGGCTGGTCGAACGCGATCGCGGCGAAAGCCCCGATGTCCTGCGTCGCGATCAGCCGTACCCGCGTCTCCGGCCGTACGGCGAGGTTGACCGCCAGCTCGTCGCCGTCCACGACCGGGCGGGTGAGGGAGGTGAAGTTCTCCATGAACATGACAGGCCGCAGCACGGTGGCCGGTAACCCGAGCGAGTCGACGCGTTCCTCGATGCGGGCCTTGCTGTCGTAGTAAGGGATGCCGCTCACCAGGCCGGCGCCGCTGATCGAGCTGTAGACGAGATGCCCGACGCCGGACTTCTTGGCGATCTCCGCCACCGCCTTGCCGCGCCGTTCCTCGGCGATCACTCCTTCAGGGGTCACCTTGGGCCCGGTGAGCATGGTCAGCACCAGGAAGACGCCGTACGCGCCGTCCATCGCCGCCCGAAGCGACGCCGCGTCGTCCAGATCGCCGGTGACGAGAGTGGCTCCCGCGGCCTGCAGCGTTTCAGCGCCCGGCGAGCCGGGATTCCGTACCAGGGCGCGCACCTCCCAGCCACGATCGAGCAGCTGGCGCGCGGCCGCGCCACCCTGCTGGCCGGTGGCCCCGATCACCAGCACCGGTCCCTTCTGCTGTGCCATATGCCCTCCTTCGCCCGACGGTGACAATGATCAGGCTAACGACGAAGAGGCGGCCGATCCTGGTACAGATACTGCTAACCTGCCGGTCGGTTCACCGTCCACGGGAGCTGTGTGGAAAGCGGCCACGACAACGGACACGCGGCGCGGCGCGCCGAGCTGGGTGCCTTTCTGCGCGCCCGGCGAGCCCGGCTGCGGCCGGTAGACGTGGGGCTGCCGGAAGACGTCATACCGGGGCGACGCCGGACCGCCGGCCTCCGGCGCGAAGAGGTCGCCGAGCTGTCCGGCGTCGGTGTCACCTGGTACACCTGGCTGGAGCAGGGCCGGAACATCTCCACGTCGGTTCAGGTGATCGACGCGCTGGCCCGCGCGCTCCTGCTCGGCCCGGACCACCACCGGCACCTTCGGCACCTCGCCGGTCTCGCCGCCCCGGACCGGGAAACCCCCTCCGATGACGTACGTCCGCGACTGCGACGCTTGGTCGACGCCGTGGCTCCGAACATCGCCTCCATCTATGACGGCCATTTCGACTACCTGGCGTGGAACCGGGCGTACGCGCTAGTCCGCCACGATCCAGACAGGTTTCCCGCCGATCGGCGCAACCTGGTGTGGATGATGTTCACCGACGAGGAGAACCGGGCCCGCATGACCCGATGGGAGCCGGCGGCGCGGGCCGTCCTCAGCCAGTTCCGGGCCATGGTGGGGCAGCGTCCGGACGACCCGCGGTTCGCCGACATCGTGGCCGGGTTGACCGCGGCGAGTCCGGAGTTCCGGGAATGGTGGAACGAATACCCGATCCGCTCCTTCAGACCCGCGACGATCGAACTCGACCACCCCGAGGCCGGGCGGATCGAACTGGAGATGTTCCAGGTCCGCTTGGTCGAGCGCCCCGACCTGGTGATGGTCGTACAGGTGCCCGCGAATCACGCGGCGCTCCAGCGGATCACCTCCATGCTGGCGGGCGTCGAGGATCGGGATCAGCCCTTGTAGTTGAAGATCTGGCGCAGCGTGTGTTGCACGGTGACCAGGTCCTTCTGATCTTCCATGACCTGGTCGATCGACTTGTACGCTTCCGGGTGCTCGTCCACCAGCGCCCCGGCGCGGTCGGCGTTCCAGACGCGGCTGCCCATCGCCTCGGCGAGCGAGGCGGCGGTGAGCTTCTTACGCGCCTCGGTGCGGGACATGCGCCGTCCCGCACCATGGGAGCAGGAGTTGTAGGAAGCGGCGCTGCCCAGGCCGGTCACGATGTAGGAGCGGGTACCCATGGAGCCGGGGATGATTCCCTCGTCCCCGCTGGCCGCCTTGATCGCACCCTTCCGGGTGATCCACATGTCGCGGCCGTGGTGGCGTTCCATCTGGGTGAAGTTGTGATGGGCGTTGATCGTGCGCAGCGCGGCACCGTGGCCGACGACCTGGAACAGGGAGGCGACCAGCACCTCGGCCATGCGGGCGCGTGAGGCCATGGCGTAGCGCTGGGCCCACAGCATGTCCTCGATGTAGGCGGTGAACTGCGGCGTGCCCTGCACGAGGTAGGCCAGATCCGGGTCGGCCAGCTCGATGAACCACTGCTTCATCAGCTTCTTCGCCTGCGTGATGTGCATGGTGGCGAGCTGGTTGCCGATGCCGCGCGAGCCGGAGTGCAGCACCGTCCACACGTGGTCGCGCTCGTCCAGGCAGACCTCGACGAAGTGGTTGCCGGAGCCGAGCGTCCCGAACTGCGCGATGACCGTATGCTCCTGCTTGCCCGTCAGCGAGGTGCCGGGCGTGCCGATCGCGTTGAGTGAGGCGTCCGTGGACGGGTCGTCATGGCCCTGGCCGACGCCGGCCGGGATGCGCTGCTCGATGAGCGGCATGAGCGCGGCCAGGGTGTCGGGCAGATCCGCGGCGGTCAGGTCGGTCTCGGTGGCGACCATGCCGCAGCCGATGTCCACGCCCACGGCCGAGGGGATGATGGCGCCCTGGGTCGGGATGACGGAGCCGACGGTGGCGCCCATCCCGACGTGGGCGTCCGGCATCAGCGCGACGTGGCTGGGCACGAAGGGCAGGCGGGCGGCGCGGGCGGCTTGTTCGATGGCGTCCGGCTCGATGTCGCTCGCCCAAGAGATGAGTCCGGGTGCTACCCGCTGCGGCATGAGGGGCTGCCTTTCTGGTTGATGATCTCCTAGCAGCGTATTCGACGGGAGTGTGGTGATCGCTACTGGTTTGTTGGGCGGTGAGCGACCCGGAGAGGACGGAGCTCCGCCAACCGCGCTCGGGGCGGTCGGCTGTGGCACCTTGGGCGGTGGTGGGCGAAGGTTCCCGCCATCGGAGGAGTGATCACTATGCGGCATCTCGGCATCCTCGCCCACAGCACCGAAGGGGCGGCCCTGTGCTTCCTGGCCTACTGCCAGGAGGGGTTCCGCCGGGTGGGCCGGCATGAGCACCCCGACGTGACCCTCGATTACATCGCCTTCGGCTACAGCATGCCCGCGTGGGACGCGGGCGACTACGACTCGATCAGGGACACGCTCGCCGTCAGCGTGGGGCGGCTGGCTCGGGCCGGGGCCGACTTCTTCGCCTGCCCGGACAACACCGCCCACCTGGCGCTCGAACGGCCCGGCGCCGATCTCGCCCTGCCCGGCCTGCACATCGCCGAGGTGGTCGCCGACCAGGCCGTTCGCGACGGGCGGACGAAGGTCGGTGTCCTGGGTACGGCGTACACGATGGACAGCCGGCTCTATCCGGAGGCGCTCGCCGCGCGTGGGATCGCGGCGGAGGTGCCGGATCCGGACGACCGGCGGATCATCAACGAGATCATCTTCGCCGAGCTCGTGAGCGGGGTGTTCACCGAGGAGTCGCGGCGGGAGTACGTCCGTGTCATCTCGCGGCTCGCGGAGCGGGGGTGTGACGCCGTCGCGCTCGTCTGCACCGAGATCCCGCTCCTGGTGACGCCCGGGGTGTCGCCGCTGCCGACGCTCGACTCCACCCGCCTCATGGCCGTCGCCGCGTACGAGGTCGCCGCCGGTCACCGGCCGCTGCCCACCTGGCGTGGCGGAGGCTTGGCCGCCCGATCGGCGGCGCGGTCGTCGCGCTGATCCAACGGGTCACGGCCACTTCGTGCGGACGTCCCAGCGGACGATCTTCTTGAGCCGGGCGGTGGGCGGCAGCCCCGTGGCACCGGTCAGGTCGGCGAGGTTGAAGGTGGCGCGAGCGAGCTTGGCGTTCGTCAGGTAGGCGGAGGAGAGGTCGGAGAAGGGCATGACACTGTCAGACAGGTCAGCTTCGATCAGATTGGCTTCGGCGAGGATCGTGCCGTACATCTTGGCTCGGGGCAGGTAGGCAGCGCTCAGGTCGGCGGCGCCGAGCCGGGCGTGTGACAGATCGATCCAGTCCTGCTTCGGGTGGGCCGGACGGACCCGGCCCAGCACGGTGAGCATGGCCCGAACGATCGTGCGCTCAGGTCCGCCCGTTGGCGAGAGTAGGCCCCTACTCAAGTTGAGCGGTGACGACGCTCGCGGGCGAATGTTGTGGCATCCCTCCATGCGTGTCCCGGGACGTTGTGGTGTGAGATCGGATCCGCACCTACGAGAAGTTCCACGCGACTACGAGAAGCACCTACGAGAAGTGGAGGCGGCGACATGCCGAGGCTCACCGGGGGAAAGGGTTTCCCCACCGGCGACATCGCCCGGATCAGCGTCTTCGCGGCGCTGATCGCCGCGCTCGGCCTGCCGGGCACCCTGAACCTGTTCGGCAACGCGGTCCCGATCACGCTGCAGACGTTCGGCGTCATGCTGGCGGGCACGATCCTGGGATCGTGGCGGGCCGCCCTGGCAGTCGCCGTCCTGCTCGTGCTGGTGGCCGTCGGCCTGCCGTTGCTGGCGGGCGGGCGTGGCGGGCTGGGCGTGTTCGCGGGGCCGTCGGCCGGTTACCTGATCGGCTGGCTGCCCGGCGCGGCCGTGACCGGCTGGATCGTCGAACGCGGCGGCCATCGGCCGGGCATCGTACGGCTGGTGGTGGCCTGTGTGGTCGGCGGCATCGGGGTGATCTACCTGATCGGTCTGCCCGTGCAGGCGGCTGTCACCGGCGTCCCGCTGGGCCGGACGGCGCTGCTCAGCGCCACGTTGTTCCTGCCCGGCGACCTGATCAAGGCGGCGCTGGCGGCGATTGTGACGAAAGGTACTCAACGGGCATACCCTGACGCGGTCCCGGCCGTGCATCGCGAACGGCTCCGCGCCAGCAAGGAGGGCTGAACCGGTCATGCCGGTCGCCGCACAGGTACTGCGCCACGCTTCCGACCACCCGCACCGCCTCGCGGTGTGCGGCCCGGCGGGCGAACTGAGCTACGCCGAGCTCGCACGGCGCATCCGCGACACCGCGGCGCACCTGACCGCGCCGGGCGGGACCGCGTCGGGCCTGGCCGGGCCGGGGCTGGCTCGCGGGGCGCTGGTCGCGATCAGCGTGGCCGACCCGGTGGACCAGCTCATCGCCGCACTGGCGACGGACCTGGCGGGGGGTACGCCGCTGCTGTGCGACCCCACCTGGGACGAACGCGTACGGGCCGCGATCCCCGCGGACCGCCACCTCGACAGCCTCCCGCCCGCCGGGGCGAACGACGTTCTGTCACCCGCCGAGGCAGGCAGATGGCCATCCGCCGAGGCGGGCGGGCGGTCATCTGCCGAGGTGGGTGCGGGGCCATCCGTTGAGACGGGCATGCTGGTTCCTCACGCGGCGAAGTGGCCGCAGCCGGAGGACGGCGATCGGGCCTGGGCGTGTTTCAGCTCCGGGAGCACCGGCCGTCCCCGGGCCGTGGTCCGCACGCGCGCGTCCTGGACCGCGTCGTTCCCGTGGGTGAGCGAGCTGGCCGGGATCGGGCCCGGCGATGTCGTCCTGGTGCCCGGACCCCTGGGCTCGTCCCTGTACGGCTTCGCGGCCGTGCACGCGCTGGCCGTCGGCGCCACGGCTCTGGTGCCGGGCCGCTGGTCGCCCGGCGCCCTGGGCGAGCAGCTCGGCCGGGCGACCGTGGCCCATCTGGTGCCGCACTGCCTGCCGGCCGTACTGGAAGCGTTGGAAGAGGGTGCCCCGCTGCGGACCGTCGTGATCGGCGGGGCGGCGCTGCCGACGGGGCTGCGGGAGCGGGCGGCGGACGCCGGCGTACGGGTGGTGTCCTACTACGGCGCGACCGAGCTGTCCTTCGTGGCCGCCGACGTCGACGGCGCGGGGCTGCGCCCTTTTCCGGGTGTCGAAGTCCAGGTCAGAACGCTGCCGGGCCAGACGCTCGGCGAGGTGTGGGCGCGGTCGCCCTGGCTGGCCGAAGGCTATCTGGCCGGCGCGGCGGGCCCGCTGCGGGTGGACGGCGACGGCTGGATGAGCGTGGGGGACGTGGCGGAGCCGTACCTGCCGGGTGAGGTCCTGCGGCTGCGCGGCCGGGGCGACGGCGCGATCCAGACCGGTGGCGCCACGGTCGTGCCGGAGGACGTCGAAGAGGTGCTCAGGAGCGTGCGCGGGGTGGGCGACGTCGTGGTGGTCGGCTCGCCGCACCCGGACCTGGGCGCGGTGGTCACGGCGATCGTCGAGGTGGGCGCCGGGATCCCGCCTTCGCGGGCCGCGCTCGAGGCCGTGGCCCGCGGCGGGCTGGCCGCGGCGCAGCGGCCCCGCCGCTGGTACGCGGTGGACAGCCTGCCCCGCACCTCGGCGGGCAAGCCGGCCCGCGGCCTCCTGTCCGCCCGCCTGGCCGGCGGCGATCCTGACCTGTGGCGGCTCACCTGATGCGGCCGGACATCGCGCCGGTCATCGTGGCCGCGCGCCGTACGGCGATCGGGACCGCCGGGCACGCCTTCAAGGAGGTGAGCGCCGACAGGCTGGCCTCGCCCGTCATCGAGGTGCTGGCCCGTGACGTCGCCGGTCTCGGCGTGCCGATCGAGGACGTGGTGCTCGGCAACTGCATGGGTCCGGGCGGGAACCTGGCTCGCGTGTCGGCGCTGGGCGCGGGACTGGGCGAGGCAGTTCCCGGCGCCACGGTGGATCGGCAGTGCGGCAGCGGGCTGGCCGCGATCTTGATGGCGGGTCAGGCCGTGGCCAGCGAGGAGATGGAGCTGGTCATCGCCGGTGGGGTCGAGAGCGCCTCCACCGCGCCGTTGCGGGCGCACCGGGGGAACCCCGCCGTACCGTACGAGCGGGCGCCCTTCACCCCGGCCGGCCACCCGGACCCGGACATGGGCGCCGCGGCCGAGGCGCT